>NZ_CP104007.1:300000-577500 GCF_029201545.1 Devosia sp. FJ2-5-3
TATGGCGGCGTGAGCTGGACCGTGCCCATAGCCGATAGTCCGGTTTTTGTCGAAGCCAGTTTCGGCGGCGCCCTGCACAATGGCAATACGCAGGGCAATGCAGTCTATCCCGCGCGCAATCTCGGCTGCGGGCTGGTGTTCCGGGAATCGGTCAGCCTCGGGGTCAAGCTCAACGACAATGCCGCGATCATGGCCACCGCCGAACACGCCTCCAACGCCAATCTCTGCGACAACGGCAATCGCGGCCTGACCAATATGGGCATCCGCTTCGGCTATCGGTTTTAGGTTCACCTCAGAGCGCGCTGCCGTGTCCGTTTTTCCTCGAAATCAACACTCTGTCTCCGGGTCATCCCCGCGCAGGCGGGGACCTCCGTTAAACAGGGGTTCCCGCTTGCGCGGGAATGACGCCGTGGATGGAAAACAGGCGAGGGGCCAACGGCAGGACCTAGTCATGCTGTTGACGCAAGTCCCAAAAAATTACGCCGCCTGTCCCGCCACATAGCCCGACGCCCAGGCCCATTGGAAATTATAGCCGCCGAGCCAGCCGGTGACATCCACCGCCTCGCCGACGAAATAGAGCCCCGGCACGGTGCGGGCCTCCATGGTCTTGGCGTCGAGCCCCCGGGTGTCGACACCACCCAGCGTCACCTCGGCGGTGCGATAGCCTTCCGAGCCCACCGGCTTGAGGCTCCAGCGATTGACCCCATCGGCTGCCGCAGCGAGCTTCTTGTCGGAAAAATCCCCGATCATGCCGGGCAGGTCGATGGTTTCGCCGATCAGTTGCGCGAGGCGCTTGGGCAGGCGTTCGCCCAGAACGGTCTGGATATGCAGCCGGGGGGTCGCCTTGCGCGCCGCCTTGAAGAAATCGAGCGCATCCTCCTTGGGCAGGAGATTGACGACGATCGGGTCGCCTTCGCGCCAATAGGAGGAGATCTGCAGGATTGCCGGGCCCGAAAGGCCGCGATGGGTAAAGAGCAGCGCTTCCTCGAAGCGCGTCTTGCCATGGCTGACCACGGCATCGGTCGACACGCCGGCGAGGGGCTTGAGGGTCTCGAGCGCCCCCTCTTCAAAGGTCAGCGGCACGAGAGCGGGACGGGTATCGGTCACGTCGAGGCCGAACTGGCGCGCCAGACTATAGGCAAAGCCGGTAGCGCCCATCTTGGGGATGGATTTTCCGCCCGTGGCCACCACAATGCTAACGGTCGTCACAAAGCCGTCGCCGACGAGCAGCTTGAAGCCATCGGCGGTCTTTTCGACGGAGCCGATCGTGCGCCCGGTCCAGATGGTGGCGCCGGCGGCCCGCAGGCCTTCGATCAGCATATTGACGATCTGGGTGGCCGAACCGTCGCAGAACAGCTGTCCCAACGTCTTTTCATGGTAGGAGATGCCGCGTCTTTTCACCCGTTCGATGAACATTTCGGGGGTAAAGCGCGACAGCGCCGAGAGCGCAAAGCGCGGGTTCTGCGACAGGAAGCGCTCGCGCCCCAGCACATGGGTGGCATTCACATTGGTGAAATTGCAGCGCCCGCCGCCGGAAATGCGGATCTTTTCACCGGGATCGCGGGCGTGATCGACGACGAGGACGCGCCGCCCGCGCTGGCCGGCCTCGATGCCCGCCATCAGCCCGGCCGCACCGGCCCCCAGAATTACTACGTCAAAATCGGTCATTTTCGGTCCTGGAGGCATTCTCTTTGGCCTTCCCTATCTCCCTCTGGCCCCGTGCCACAAGGGGCAGGGCCCGATTCGTCCCGAGATGGCGTAAAAGTGTCGCCTTGTTGCCGGCCGGCGCAAATCATTTGACTCTTTCCTATTTGAGAGTATGAAAAGTCCTGCTTTCCAATAGGGAATTAGGTCATGGGCTGCACAGGCCGCTTCGCGACACCGAAAATAACCGGCACTTTTGCCGGCGGTGGCGTCGTCATGACAAAAACCAGCAAAACCGCCTGACGCTTTTCCCCGGGTCGTCTCCCGACGGGGAGAGGCGCCAAACCAGCAACCGCATCGCCAGGGCGATGCGCGGGGGCGGAAATGGTCAGGAACCGGAGTTCCAAGAATGGGTTATCGCGTCGCTGTCGTCGGAGCCACAGGCAATGTGGGCCGCGAAGTTCTCAATATTCTCGCCGAGCGTAATTTTCCGGCTGATGAAGTGTTTGCCCTTGCCTCGTCCAAGTCGATCGGCCGGGAAATTTCCTTTGGCGACAAGATCCTCAAGGCCAGGGACCTCCAGCACTTCGATTTTTCCACTGTCGATTTCGCCATCATGTCGGCAGGCGGTTCCATCTCCAAGGAATGGGCGCAGAAGATCGCGGCAGCCGGCGCCATTGTCATCGATAATTCCTCGTTCTGGCGCTACCATTCCGACGTGCCCTTGATCGTGCCGGAAGTAAACGGCCATGTGCTCGATCGGTGGCTGGCCGATGCCAACCGCATCAACATCATTGCCAATCCCAATTGCTCGACCGCCCAGCTGGTCGTGGCGCTGAAGCCCCTCCATGACGCCGCCATTATCAAGCGCGTCGTCGTCTCGACCTACCAGTCCGTCTCCGGCGCCGGCAAGGAAGGCGTCGACGAGCTGTGGAACCAGACCAAGGGCATTTTCGTCAACGACAGCCCGACCCCTGGAAAGTTCCCCAAGCAGATCGCCTTCAACGTCATCCCGCACATCGATGTGTTCATGGAAGACGGCTACACCAAGGAAGAGTGGAAGGTCCTGGCCGAGACCAAGAAGATTCTCGATCCCAAGATCAAGGTCACCTGCACCGCCGTGCGCGTGCCGGTCTTTGTGGGCCATTCCGAAGCGGTCAATCTCGAATTCGTCAATCCGATCAGCGCTGACGAAGCCCGCGATATCCTGCGCGAGGCGCCCGGCATTTCCGTGGTCGACAAGCGCGAGCCCGGTGGCTATGCGACCCCGGTCGAGGCGGTGGGCGATTACGACACCTATGTCAGCCGCATCCGCGAAGACGTGACCGTCGAAAATGGCCTCGCCATGTGGATCGTCTCGGACAATCTGCGCAAGGGCGCGGCGCTCAACACCATCCAGATCGCCGAAACGCTGATCGAAAAGGGTTACAAGCCCCGCGCTTAAGCGCTAAAGCATTGAACTCCGGGGCCTGGCCCCGGAGTTTTTTGCCCGTCCTGAGTCTCTTCATGACCGTCCGCGATATCGGCCTGGCGCTCCTCGTCATCGTGATCTGGGGGCTCAATTTCGTTGCCATCAAATGGGGCGTGGCCGAAGTGCCGCCCTTCCTGCTGACCGCGCTGCGCTATATCGGCTGCGTGCTGCCGGCGATATTCTTCGTGCGTCGCCCTAATGTCTCCTGGCGCATCCTCATCGCCTATGGGCTGACCGTGGGCGTGCTGCAGTTCAGCTTCCTGTTCACCGCCATACGCCTCGGCATGCCGGCGGGGCTCGCCAGCCTCGTCATGCAGATGCAGGTCTTCTTCACCATGGGGCTGGCGGTGTTCTTCCTCGGCGAACGGCCCCTGCCGGTGCAATTGGGTGGTGCCGCGCTGGCGCTTGTCGGCCTGGCCGCCATCGGCAGCGAACATCTGGGCGCGGCGACCATCATCCCCCTGCTCATGACCCTCGGCGCGGCGTTTTTCTGGGCCAGCTCCAATATCGTCAACAAGCAGGCCGGACGGGTCGACATGTTCGCCTTCGTCGTCTGGGGGAGCCTCGTGCCGCCCCTGCCGATGCTGGCCTTGTCACTGGTCTTTGAAGGGCCGGAGGCGATTGTGGGGCTCTTCGGCATCAGCCCGCTCGCCCTCGGCGCGGTCCTCTTTATCGCCTATGGATCGACCTTGATCGGCTATGGCCTCTGGGCGGTACTTATGGGGCGCTATCCGGCCAGCGTCGTGGCGCCCTTTTCCATGCTGGTGCCGTTGGTCGGCTTTGCCGCGGCGGCGCTGATCCTCGGCGAAGTCGTCACCCCGCTCGAAATCGCAGGCAGCGCGCTGATCTTTGTCGGCATCGCGCTCAATGTCTTCGGCCCGCGTCTGCTTCGTCGGGAAAGGCCGGCCTGATGCCGATCCGTCATCTGCTTCTTGCCCTGGTGGTCGTCGCCATCTGGGGCTTCAATTTCGTCATCATCAAGTGGAGTGTCGAGGCCTTGCCGCCGATCCTGGCCGCGGCCCTGCGCTTTGCCGCCGCCGCCTTTCCGGCGATCCTCTTCGTCAAGCCGCCCAAGGCGCCGTTCTGGATCGTGGTGAGCTATGGGCTATGCCTGGGGTTCCTGCTCTACGCCTTCCTCAACCTGGCCCTGGCCTGGGGCATGCCGGCCGGCCTCGCCTCGCTCGTGCTCCAGACCCAGGCCTTTTTCACCATGGCCCTGGCTTTCCCCCTGCTGGGCGACCGCCCGGGGAAGTTCCAGCTCATGGGCGCGGCCATCGCCTTTGCCGGTATCGCCGTCATCGCCTTCGAGCGTCTCGAGGGGGCGAGCCTCCTGCCGCTGGCCTTCACCATTTTTGGCGCCGCCAGCTGGGGCATGGCCAATGTCCTCACCAAGAAGGCGGGCAAGGTCGATGCGCTCTCGTTCAATGTGTGGGGTGCGCTGGCCGCGCCCGTGCCGCTGCTAGGCCTGTCGCTGCTGACCGAGGGCTGGCCGGCCATCGTCGAGGCGATGACCCATTTCACCTGGGCCGATGCGGGGATCATCGCCTTCCTCGCCTATGTCTCGACGCTGCTGGCCGGCGCGATCTGGAGCTGGCTCCTCGGCCGGCATCCGACCTCGGTTGTCGCGCCCTTCACCCTGCTCGTGCCGATAACGGGCCTGCTGTCGGGCTATCTGATCCTGGGCGAAACCATCACGCTGGTCGAAATTCTGGGCGCAGCCATCGTCATCTCCGGCCTGGGGGTGACCATTGCCGGAAGCCGGAAGAGCCTGCCGCGCGCCGCGGTGGACTAGCGCGTTTCCAGCAAAGGTGGAAACGGAGAGGCGCTTCGGAGACGGCAAAAGGGCCGCTGGAGCGGCCCTTGCTGGATCAGTCCTTCTTGGTGTTCGACAGTGTTTCGGGCACTGGAACAGCCGTTGAAGCGGCCGGTGCGGCCGGCGCCGGGATCGCCATATTGGCGGGCTGCAGGCTGTTCAGCTCATTGGCCGACAGGCCACCGCTGAGATCGACGTCGGCGACATCGAATTCGCTCTGGGTGATGTCGGGCCAGGCAACCAGCAGCTCGGTATAGCTCAGCTCCCCGTTCCCGTCCGTGTCCACGTCGGCAAAGCTCATCGGGGTTTGGGCGAGGGCAGGGGCGGCCAATAGGCCGAGGGCGACGAGGGAAAATGCAAGTCTAGGCATCTTGGTTCTCCGTTTTGGTCCGGGAGCGGCCGGGACACGACCGACAGGAAGATCCCCGCACCCGGTTCGACGCAAAAGAAGCCACCCCGAAACAGCGGGGTGGCTCTGGGCCTGCCTGAAACAGGCGGCAGGATTAGTTGGCCGGGGCGGCGCTCGCTGCCACCAGGGCGTCATATTCTGCAACGCTCAGCTCGCCATTGCCGTCAGTATCGGCGGCGGTGAACGCCTCTTCGGTGAGGTCGGGCCAGGCGACCTGCGCTTCGGCCAGGGAAATGCCACCGCTGGTGTCCGTGTCGACCGATGCGAAATCGGTTGCGGCCTGCGCAAATGCAGCGGTCGAGAGACCGAGGACGACGAGCGAGGAAAGAATGATCTTCTTCATGGCATTTAGCTCCATGTGATTGGGAATTGCGGGAGCGGATTTGTCCGCTTCCGACGGATGCTCTCCGGCGATCCGTGAGACAGAGACTGACCCCCCAATGTGGTGATCATCAGCCCACACAAGGGCGTGAAAGGACCCTTGTCGGGGCAAAATCCGGGCATCTGAAAAAGCCCGGAGGCGCTGGCGCGGCAAGTCAATCGGGCGGGCAATTTCCCCGGTCATCAACGATTAGGCATGCCCGTTTACGTTCTATTGATCACGATTGCGGCGGAGCAGGATCAATTTCGTGGCGGGTCTGGGATGACTGGTCGGGCAAAAGTCCAGAGGCGCGAAAACAGCGCCCGAATACAGAAGAACGGCGCCCATGGTTCCATGCGCGCCGCCCTGCGATCGATCTGGGACAGTCTTCCGGCGGGCCGGAACTCGGTTTGACTAGAGGATGGGGCGGATAAAGTCGCCGGCCTCGTTCATGACCCACAATTCGCCGGTCGAAATATCGAACCAGGCGCCGTGAACCGCCAGTTTTCCTTCCGCCTCGAGCGAAGCCACATAGGGAAAGGTGCGCAGGTTGAAGATGGAATTGCGGATGGAGATCCGTTCCATTGCGGTTTGCCGCTCGGCCGGGGTCATCAGGCTGTTCTGCCCGACCTGGCTGGGCAGGTCGCCCAGCATGGTCAGCCATTTGCCGATGAAATCGCCGCTGTCGAGCGGCTTGGAAGAGGGATTGAGCGCGGCCTGGATGCCGCCGCAGCGGCCATGGCCCATGACCACGATATTGGCGATGCCGAGGGCCTTGACCGCATATTCGATGCCGGCCGAAGTGCCGTGCTGGCCGCCATCGGGCTGGTAGGTGGGCACGAGGTTGCCGACATTGCGCAGCACGAAAAGCTCGCCGGGCCCGGAGTCGAAGATCATCTCGGGCGCCGCGCGGCTGTCGCAGCAGGCAATGATCATCGTGGTGGGCTTCTGGCCTTCTGTGGCCAGGTCGCGAATACGCTCCTTCTCTCGGGCATAGCGCCCAGCCATGAAGTTCGCGTGTCCGTCGAGCAGGTATTGTGGAAAGGAATGCATAGGCATGGAAATATCTGCTAGAGCCAGCAAGATCAATAATGATCGTATGTGTGGGGGCACGAGCAGTTATGCTCATCTACCGATTTTTGAGTGGGGAGGACGATGCAGCGTTCTGCCACAAGGTCACCAAGGCGCTGAGCGAAGGCTGGGAACTGCACGGCAGTCCAACCTATGCCTATGACGCTGTCAGCAAGAAGATGCGGTGCGGTCAGGCCGTCACCAAGGTCGTCACCAACCAGCCTTACGACCCGGAAAAGAAGCTCGTCGATTATTAGCGTCCCGGCCTGAAACTCTGTCTCCCGGCACAGGCTCTCGCCTTTGTGCCGGGAGACAGGCCCCGGGGGGCGGGGCTTTATTCACCATCGGGCCCATCGGACCACGCCGGTGAATTGGATCAGAATTCGCTCCAGTCTTCGGCAGTCGCTGCGGCGCCACCGAAATAGGTCTTGGCCGCTTTCTGTACCGATTTGATCAGTCCGCGCGCGCCGCCCGCCCGTTCGGACCGCGCCAGCTCGGCCATGTCCATGACCGGGCTTCGCGCCGCCGCCGACGGGTCGCGCAGGGTGAACGTCTCGACGATGCCGTCGACGCGGCTGGCCTGGCCCTCGGTCTGTTCGATCGAGGCGTTCATTTCCTCGACCAGCGCCGCATTGTGCTGGGTCATTTCGTCCATCTGCCGCACCGCGACATTGATCTGGCTGATGCCGGCGGCCTGAGCCTGGCTGTGATTGGCGATATTGCTCATCAGCGCGGCCGAGTTGCGCACGCCCTCGATAATCTCGCTGAGGCGGCCGGCCACGTCGGCAACGAGCCGCGAACCATTGCGCACCTCGCCCCCGCTCTGCTCGATCAGATGCTTGATATCGGCCGATGCCTGGGCCGCACTCTGGGCCAGGCGCCTGACCTCGACCGCCACCACGGCAAAGCCCTTGCCCGACTCGCCGGCGCGCGCGGCCTCGACCGACGCGTTGAGGGCCAGGAGATTGGTCTGGAAGGCAATGTCGTCGATCAGCCCGATAATGTTGGAAATCTTGGTGGCCGAGGTCGAGATGCGCTCCATGGCCTGGGTGGCCTGCTGCATCACCGCGTTCGAGGCTTCCGCCACATGGGTCATGCGGCCGGCGCCGTCGCTGGCCTTGCGGGCCTGTTCGGCATTGCTGGTCACCGTGGTGGCCAATTGATCCATGGCCGCCGAGGTTTCCTCGATCGTGGCGGCCTGGCGTGTGGTGCGTTCGGACAAATCGTTCGCCCCGGCCAGGATTTCTCCGGTCGCCTGCTTGAGATTGCGCGACGTGTCGCGCAATTGCAGGATGATTTCCTCGATCTTGTCGGCGACGCTATTGGTGCTCTGCCTGAGCTGGGCGAAGGCGCCGCGATATTCGCCGCGCATGCGGTCCCGCAGATCGGCGCGGGCCATGGCGCCGAGGACCCGGTCGGCCTCGTCGAGCGCGGTCTCGATCGCGGCCATCATCCCGTCGAGATTGCCGGCGATGCGGTCGATCTCGCGCTCCCCGAACTGATTGGCGATGCGGGCGCTGAAATCCCCGTTCATGGCGCTTTCGATCACCCGGTCGAAGGCGGCCTGGAAGCGGGCCATCATTTCGGCGCGCGCCGCCATCTCGCCGGCGCGACGCTGCTTTTCCGTCTCGGCGGCGCGGACTTCGAGCCCGTTGACGCGGAAGGTTTCGAGCGCCCGGGCCATTTCGCCGAGCTCGTTCTGCGCCTCGGTTCCGGCGATATTGGTGTCGTACTGGCCCTCGACCAGCCGGCCCATGGTCTGGGTCAGGTGGGTAAAGGTGCCGGTCAGCCAGCGCCCGGTGAGCACGGCCAATGTCACGCCGATGATCAGCCCGATCAGGCTGATGGCCGCGACGATCATCAATTGCAGCGTTTCCTGCTGGGCGATGACTGGGCCAAGGGCGTTCTGGCGGGCATGCGCCTTGCTCGATAGGTCTGAAAACAGCGCGAACATCGCCGGCCCCTTGGAGGTCAGGAGCGCGGTCTGGCTGTGCGTGCGGGGATCGGCGCCACTGCCCACGGCGGTGACAAGGGTTTCAAAGCCGGCCGAATACTGGGTCAGCAGCTCCGAGGCATCGGCCACGACATCCATTGCCGCGCGGTCATCGCCAAAATAAGTCGGGGCGGATTGCTTGGCCTCGGCCAGTGCCTTGGCCTGTGCGCGCACTGCATCGGCCCATTGGCTGGTCGGGGTCAGCAGATAGTTGAGAAAGTCGATCCTGAGCAGGGATATGTCGCGCAGATATTCGTCGAGGATAAGGGATTGGCGCGCCACTTTGCGATAGTCGGCAAAGAGATGTTCTGCATTGGACATCAAATATATTGAAGCGCCCCCTATGACCGTCAGGACTATACTGAGCGCGGCGAATGCTCCGTAGATGCGCGCCTTGACGCTGCGAAACATAGTCATAAGAATGCCCCCTGTTGCTGGTAGAAAGCTTCTCATGGTGTCGTTACTTTTTTATTTTCTGTCCCCCAATCGTAAAATCACGTAAGACTTAGAAGTGATTTGACTTTTTGTCTGACTTGATCGTGCTTCCATCTACTTGAGTTTTGCTTGGCGATTGTACTTCCGGCCTCGTCTTCTCCGCCTCACCGCCATTCGAACAGTCTGTGCGCTCTGCGAACAAAGTGCGTGATGCGCCAAAAGTTGGAGCTCGCGACCGTCCGGGGGCTTGGATTTCTTAGGGTTTGGGCGTTAAAACGCGAACCATTCCAAACTGGAGGCGGCATGTGCCATCTCCGTAAGGCCCCGGATTAGAGCCCATGTCGGTTAGAGCCCGCCCCATCTCCCCGCATTTGCAGATCTATCGCTGGACCGTCACGATGACGATGTCCATCCTTCACCGCGCCACCGGCATCGCCAATTACGCGGGCATGGCGCTGTTCGTGATCTGGCTGGTCGCCGCCGCGTTCGGGCAGGACGCGCTGATGTCGGTCAATTTCATCTTCGGCAGCTGGTTCGGCCAGATCGTGCTGTTCGGCTTCACCTGGAGCCTTGTGCACCACATGCTCGGGGGCCTGCGCCACTGGGTCTGGGATTTCGCCGCCATGATGGAGCCGGGCCAGCGCGAAGCCATGGCCTGGGCGACGATCATCGGCTCGGTGCTGATCACCCTTCTTATCTGGACAGTCTTTGTGTGGGCCGCCTGACATGCGCGAACAAATCATCACCACGGACGTGATCGCCAATCCGCGCAGCCATTATGGTGACGCCAAGGCCTCCACGCGCCATTTCATCACCCAGCGCGTCACCGGGCTGATCAATGTCCTCTTCATCGGCCTCTTGCTCTACATCGTGGTGCGCGTGGCCGGACAGGACCGCACCGATCTCGTCGCCGTCATCGGCAATGGCTGGATCGGCATTCCGCTGGCCGTCCTCATCGGCATCGTCGCCATTCATATGCGCAACGGCATGCGCGATACGCTCGAGGATTATCTCCACGACGCCATGTATCGCCTGGCCATGATGCTCAATACGCTTTTCTGCCTGATTATCGCGCTGGCCGGCATCGGCTCGGTGCTCAAGATCGTCTTCTGGGGTTGATCACAATGGCCAATTACGAACTGATCGACCACGAATTTGACGTGGTGGTGGTCGGCGCCGGCGGCGCGGGCCTGCGCGCCACGCTCGGCATGGCCGAGCAGGGTTTCAATACCGCCTGCATCACCAAGGTGTTTCCCACCCGCTCGCACACTGTGGCGGCCCAGGGGGGCATTGCCGCTTCGCTCCAGAATATGGGGCCCGATAGCTGGCAGTGGCACATGTACGACACCGTCAAGGGGTCGGACTGGCTCGGCGACAACGACGCCATGGAATATCTGGCGCGCGAGGCCCCGGCCGCCATCTACGAGCTCGAGCACTATGGCGTGCCGTTCAGCCGGACCCAGGACGGCAAAATCTATCAGCGTCCGTTCGGCGGTCACATGACCGAATTCGGTGATGGCCCGCCGGTGCAGCGCACCTGTGCCGCCGCTGACCGGACCGGCCACGCAATCCTCCACACGCTCTATGGCCAGTCGGTCAAGAACGACGCGCAGTTCTTCATCGAGTATTTCGCGCTCGACCTCATCATGGGCGAGAATGGCGAATGCCAGGGCGTCATCGCCTGGAAGCTCGACGACGGCACGCTGCACCGTTTTCGCGCGAAAATGGTCGTGCTGGCGACCGGCGGTTATGGCCGCTCTTACTTCTCCGCCACTTCGGCCCATACCTGCACCGGCGACGGCAATGGCATGGTGGCCCGCGCCGGCCTGCCGCTGCAGGACATGGAATTCGTGCAGTTCCACCCCACCGGCATTTATGGTGCCGGCGTTCTCATCACCGAGGGCGCACGCGGCGAGGGCGGTTATCTCACCAATTCGGAAGGCGAGCGTTTTATGGAGCGCTATGCGCCCAACGCGAAAGACCTCGCCAGCCGTGACGTCGTCAGCCGCTGCATGACGCTCGAAATCCGCGAGGGTCGTGGTGTCGGTCCCAACAAGGACCACATCTATCTCCACCTCGATCACCTTGACCCCAAGGTGCTGCATGAGCGCCTGCCGGGCATTACCGAATCGGCAAAAATCTTTGCCGGCGTCGACCTCACCCGCGAGCCGATCCCGGTGCTGCCGACGGTGCACTACAATATGGGCGGCATTCCCGCGAACTATCACGGCGAAGTCCTCAACCCGACGGCCGACGATCCGACCCGCATCGTGCCGGGCCTGATGGCCGTGGGCGAAGCCGCCTGCGCCTCGGTGCATGGCGCCAATCGCCTGGGCTCCAATTCGCTCACCGATCTCGTGGTCTTCGGCCGCGCCGCCGCCTTGCGTGCCGGCAAGGTGCTCGACAAGAGCGCCCCTGTCCCCGGCATCAACAAGGCCCAGGATGACAAGATCCTCGCCCGCTTCGATCGCCTGCGTAATGCCAATGGGTCCCAGCCCACCGCAAAACTGCGAGACGAAATGCAGCGCACCATGCAGGCCGATGCGGCGGTGTTCCGCACCGATGCCTCGCTCAAGCAGGGCGTCAAGGCAATGAGCGAAATCTACTCGCGCCTCCATGACGTTAGGGTCACCGACCGCTCGCTGATCTGGAATTCGGATCTCGTGGAAACCCTCGAGCTCGAAAACCTCATGGCCTGCGCCATGACCACTGTGGTCTCGGCCGAAGCCCGCCAGGAAAGCCGCGGCGCCCATGCGCATGAGGATTTCCCCAATCGCGACGACGCCAATTGGCGCAAGCACACGCTGAGCCATCTCGACGTCGCCACCGGCGCCGTGCGCCTCGATTATCGCCCGGTCATTACCGATCCGCTGACCCCTGAAGACCAGGGTGGCATCGATCTCAAGAAGATCGCCCCCAAGGCGCGAGTGTACTGATGCGCAGGTTTTCTATCGCCCTTACCGCGCTGGCCCTCGTCAGCCCCGCCTTTGCCGCTGCCCCGACGGCGTCGCAAAAGCAGGAATTCTTCGAGGTCTGCGTGGGCATCTCGCAAAATCAGGAATTGTGCGCCTGCAAGGCCGATGCCGCCATGACGCTGATCGACGAGCGCTTCATGGGCGTCGTCATCGCCTCGATGAAAGGCGGCGCGCCCGCTGCGGCCGATTACAATGCCTACAATACCTACGTCGCCAAATCGAACCAGGTGTGCAAGCCCAACTATTGAGGCCGCCGCCCATCGACCCCTACCGCGCCGGTTGAGAGGCGCAACATGAGGATAAAATGGCCGAACTGACATTGCGCAAGGCCGATCAGCCGCACAAGGGCAAGACCTGGTCCAGGCCGGAAGGCGCAACGCGCCTGCGCGAATACCACATCTATCGCTACGACCCGGACAAGAACGAGAACCCGCGCATCGACACCTATTTCGTCGATCTCGACAATTGCGGGCCGATGGTTCTCGATGCGCTGCTCTATATCAAGAACAATATCGATCCGACCCTGACCCTGCGCCGCTCCTGCCGCGAGGGCATTTGCGGCTCGTGCTCGATGAACATCAACGGGCTCAATACGCTGGCCTGCACCAAGGGCATGGACGATTCGACCGGCCCGGTAAAAATCTATCCGCTGCCGCATATGCCGGTGGTCAAGGACCTCGTCCCCGACCTCACCAATTTCTACGCCCAGCATCGCGCCATCGAGCCCTGGCTCAAGACCACTTCGCCCACGCCGCAAAAGGAATGGACGCAGTCGGTGGAAAGCCGCGCCAAGCTCGACGGGCTCTACGAATGTATCCTGTGCGCCTGCTGCTCGACCTCGTGCCCGTCCTATTGGTGGAATGGCGAGAAATATCTCGGCCCCGCAGCGCTGCTCCAGGCCTATCGCTGGCTCATCGACAGCCGCGACGAGACCACCAATGAGCGCCTCGACAATCTTGAAGACCCCTTCAAGCTCTATCGCTGCCACACGATCATGAACTGCACCAAGGTCTGCCCCAAGGGCCTCAACCCCGCCAAGGCCATCGCCCAGATCAAGAAGATGATGGTCGAACGCAAGGCGGCTTAATTTCTCTGGTCCCAGATCTAAGAAGCCCGCGGTGCCGCTGCGGGCTTTTTTTTGTGCAGACGCCCGCCCCACCCACCATGTCATCCCCGCGAAAGCGGGGACCTCCGTTACCTTGCTCCCGATTGAAAACAGAGGTTCCCGCTTTCGCGGGAATGACACCGCGCGAGACTCCACCCCTGTGCAGCAATCTCCGGATAAAGATCACGCCACTCCGGGTTTTCCATCTCGATCAACTCGATCTTCCAGATCAAGAAGATGATGGTCGAACGCAAGGCGGCTTAATTTCTCTGGTTCCAGATCTAAGAAGCCCGCGGTTCCGCCGCGGGCTTGTTTGTTCCTTGTGCACCTATGGCCGCTCCACCACCATGTCATCCCCGCGAAAGCGGGGACCTCCGTTACCTTGCTCCCGATTGAAACAGAGGTTCCCGCTTTCGCGGGAATGACACCGCGCGAGACTTCACCCCTGTGCCGCAATCTCAGGATAAAGATCGCGCCAGTCCGGGTTCTCTTGCTCAATGAGCGCGATCTTCCAGTCCCGCCGCCACTTCTTGAGGCGCTTCTCCCGCAGAATTGCCGCCTCAACATCTTCGTGGACTTCAACGTAAACCAGCCGATGAATGTGGTACCAGCTGGTCTGTCCGCGGACGAGTTCTTCGCGGTGAATGTACACCCGGCCGATCAAGTTTCCGGTGACGCCAATATAGAGCGCACCGTATTTCCGGCTGGCGAGAATATAGACGTAGTAGACCTTGGTCATTGGCCACTCGGTCACTCAAGGTGCGACCACTCAACCATCAGTTCCCCACCATGTCATCCCCGCGAAAGCGGGGAGCCGAGCTTTCATTTGTGCAGCATAAAACAAAGGTTCCCGCTTTCGCGGGAATGACACAGCGAAAGATACCCCCTCATGTGCCGCAATCTCCGGATGCGACCATTCAACCATCAGCTCCCCACGATGTCATCCCTGCGAAGGCGGGGACCTCTGTTCATCTTTGAGCCGCCCCGAACCAAAGCTTCCCGCGTCCTTATGAATGACGCCGAGCACACAAAAAAACGGCGGAGCTTTCACCCCGCCGCCCAAATTCCTCAAAAACCCAAAAACCTCAGCTTTCGCTGTCGACCAGCATGATGGTGCCGGCCTCGAAGGCGGCCTTGCAGTCATTGGCGTCGGCGAGGCGGTCGCTTTCCAGCAGGGTCGTGGCCGTGCCCGGGCCTTCGAAGCGCGGATCGTCGCATTCCCCGTCATCGGCATAGCTCGAGGAATTGTCGCCGAAGTCGATCTCCGAGCTGTCATAGGGTGCGCCGGCGGCATATTCGGGCGAATAGACGGCGCGGATCGAGATCTGGCCCTCATCGAGCAGGGCCTTGCAGTCCGTTGCGTCGCCCATAAGGTCTTCGGCGAGCAGCTTCTTGTCGACGCCCGGGCCGGTAAAGCGCAAATCGTCGCATTCGCCATCATTGGCCCAGCGCGAAAAGTCCGAGCCGAAATCGAAGGCCATGGCGCTCTTTTCGCCCTGGAACTGGGCGGTGCCGGCTTCATAGGCGGCGCGGCAATCGCTGGCGTCGCGACGGATATCGGCCGCGAGCGTTTCCCGGGCCACGCCGGTTCCGGTAAAGCGGGGATCGTCGCATTCCCCGTCATTGGCCCATTCCGAGGAATCGTCGCCGAATACGATGTCAGCGTCGGCGAGCGGCTGCGCAGCAACGCCCCCATCGGCCTCGTCGCTGAAGGTCACGGTCCCGGCCTCATAGGCGGCGCGGCAATCGGTGGCGTCCTTCAGCCGGTCCTCGTCTACCAGTTCAGCGGCGGCGCCAGCACCGGTGAAGCGGGGATCGTCGCATTCGCCGTCATTGGCCCATTTGGAGCTGTCGTCGCCAAAGTCGATTTCGGGGCGAACCATGGGCTGGGCGGCCGTGTCGCCATCGCTTTGCTCGCCAAAAGTCACGGTCCCCGCCTCATAGGCGGCGCGGCAATCGGTGGCGTCCTTCAGCCGGTCCTCGTCCACCAGCTCGGCGGCCGCGCCAGCTCCGGTGAAGCGGGGATCGTCGCATTCGCCGTCATTGGCCCATTTGGAGCTGTCGTCGCCAAAGTCGATTTCGGGGCGAACCATGGGCTGGGCGGCCGTGTCGCCATCGCTTTGTTCGCCAAAAATCACGGTCCCGGCCTCATAGGCGGCGCGGCAGTCGGTGGCGTCCTTCAGCCGGTCCTCGTCCACCAACTCGGCCGCGGCGCCGGCCCCGGTGAAGCGGGGATCGTCGCATTCGCCATCATTGGCCCATTGCGAGCTGTCGTCGCCAAAATCGATCTCGGCGCGGGCGACCGGTGCGGTCGGGGCCGAGGGTGTCGCGGTCGGCGCGGGAGGCCGCGCGGTCCCGTCTTCGGCCTTCAGAATTGCCGTGCCCGCATCAAAAGCGGCGCTGCAATCGGTGGCGTCCTTCAAGAGATCGGCGTCGACCACTTCATCGGCAACGCCCGAGCCTTCGAATCGCGGGTCGTCGCATTCTCCGTCCTTGGCCCAGGGAGAGCTGTCGTCACCAAAATCGATTGCGGAAGGGGCGTTTGTTTGTGCCGTGCTCGGTAAAGTGCCGGCACTCGCCAGCAACAGGCCGAGAAGCGACCCGGCGATGACCCTGCTTGAAAAGCGCATGGACTGTCCTCCCGCTTGGTGTTGTGGAAGCACACTATAGCGGCTTTGTGACCGCCATGAGCGTGCAAGAGCAGAATTATTTGCCCGTCGAGGCTGCCTTCCTCTCGCTGCCGGCAAAGAGCGAGGAGCCCAGCAGCACCAGCGCCGTGCCGATCGCGTGGTAGATGGTGAAGGCTTCTCCCAGAATGATGACGGCCAGCGCGATGGTGGCTATGGGGCCGAACGAGGCGGTCGACGAGGTCGCCCGTGCCCCGATCCGGGCGATGCCGGCATTGAGCAGGAAGGAGGGCAATATGGTCCCGAACACTCCCAGCATGACCCCATAGAACCAGATGCTGGGCGAGAGTTCGGTAAAGCCGGAAACACCCGAGATGACGAGGCTCTGGCCGATGGCGAAGACACCGGCGGTGGCCATGCCGACGCAGGTGAACAGCGCCGAGCCGACGATCAGCATCTCGCGCCGCGCCAGATGCTGGTAGAGCGCAAAGACAATGGCCGAGCCCAGGACGAGCAGCGTGCCGATCATCAGGCCATCGGGCCGCACCGCAAGGCTCCAGCCGAAGATCACCAGCAGCCCCGAATAGGTGATGAGCATGGGTAGGATCAGCCGCCACTTCATCCGGTCGCCGAAAAACCAGACCCCGAAGAAGAAGACGAAGAAGGGATAGGTGAACAGCACCAGTCGCTCATATTGGGCGTCGACGAAGGCCAGGCCGGCAAAATCAAGATAGCTCGAGACATAATAGCCCATGGTTCCCACGGCCATGCAGGGCAGGATGCGCTTCGGCGTCAAAAGGCCAAGCCGCTTGTCCCCGCGGCGCAGCAGCATGACCAGGATGACGAGATAGACCGGCACGGCGATCAGCATGCGCAGGGCCATCACCATCTCGGTCGATGCGCCCTCGGCATAGGCCAGCTTGGCAAAAATCCCCTTTGTGGAAAACAGCACGGCCCCGGCAAGGGCATATCCATAGCCCACCATGTCGAAGGGGGCAGGGGCGTTTTCACTGGAGGCAGTCGTCATGGTGGGGTCTACTTGTTCCTCGTCGCATGGCGAGGATTGGCCCCGCCCGGCGGGCCGATGCAACCAGGGGTTGGAGGCCGGCCTGCGGCGCGGGCGCGACTCAATCTCGAAAGTCCGGACGAGGCAAGTCCGCGCGGCGGCAAAGTGTTCCCCTTTGCGCAATAAGGCCGTCCAAATGCTAACAGTCTGCTAACCAATAGCCACTTGATGCTGTCGATCGCAGGCGGCTGCACTCACCCCCTCGGATGGGCCTTGGCATAGCTTTCGAGCAGGCGCTCGGTGTCGACGGCGGTATAGATCTGGGTGGTGGCAAGGCTCGCATGGCCCAGCAATTCCTGGATCGAGCGGAGGTCGCCGCCCTTGCCGAGAAGGTGGGTGGCAAAGGAATGGCGCAGCGCATGGGGGGTCGCCGAGGGCGGCAGGCCAAGGGCCGAGCGCAGCAATTCCATCCGTTTCTGGATCAGTCGCGGCGACAGGACACCGCCCTTCACCCCGCGAAAGATCGGGTCTTCATCCCATGTTTTATAAGGACTTAGCTTGAGATAGGTGTCGATCGCCTGACGCACCGGCGCGATCAGGGGCACCATGCGCACCCGCCCCCCCTTGCCGGTCACCCGCAGCACATCGGCCTCGAGATCGGCCTTGGTCAGCGCCAGCGCCTCGGAAATACGCAGCCCGGCCCCGTAGCAGAGCGAAATCACCGCCATATCGCGGGCGCCAACCCAGGGCTCTTCTTCCATTTCGTTCGTGGCGGCAATGGTTTGCCGGGCTTCGATCACCGTCAGCGCCTTGGGCAGGGACCGCCCGACCTTGGGCGTGCGGATGACGTTCAGGGCTTCGGTTGCGAGGATATTCTCCCGTTCGAGAAATCCAAAAAAGCTCTTGATGGCCGAAAGAACCCGCGCCAGCGAGCGGGAGCCGAGGCTTTCCTCGCGACGCTGGGCCATGAAGGCGCGGATATCGGCGCCGCGCAATTCCTTCAAGGATTGCAGGGTGATAGGCCCGCCCATATGGCCGGCCAGAAAGCTCATGAACTGCGAGAGATCGCGCGAATAGGCTTCCAGCGTCTTGGGCGCGAGGCGTTTGACCGAGCCAAGCTCCCGCATCCAGCCGGCGATCTGGGATTGAATGAAGGCATCGGTGGCAAAGGCTGCGTCGGTCATGGCTTGAGATTACCGCCCTCTGGTTAGCAATCTCTAGCCCTTGTTCTCATGGTCGACGAGTTTGTCCCGGTCCCGCACGCTCGACAGGGCCAGCGCGGCCAGGATGCCGATCACCGCGCCCAGCATGGTGTCGAGAATTCTCTCATGGGCCATGGCCGCCCCGGCGCCGCTGGGAAGGGCGATATAGGTCATCAGCAGGGCCATTGGGGTCACCAGAATCTGTCCCAGCCCGTAGTTGAAGCCGATGATCGCTTCGGTGCCGATCTGGAGGAGAACGATCAAGCCGATCAGTACGAAAGTGTCGGGGTGGAGCGACAGCACGGCCCAGGCCAGCAGGGCGCCCACCACTGTGCCCGCCATGCGCTGGGCGGCCCGATGCATGGAGATGCGCAGATGGGCCCCCGTCATCACGGCGATCGCGCCCATGGCGGCCCAGGAGGGATGCTCCGCGCCGGCTAATTTTGAGACCAGAATGGCTGCGGCAGAACCCAAGACCAGCCCGATGCAGGCAAAGATACGGTTCCTGAGCGGACGGCTTGGCTCCACGGGAAAAGGGATGGCCGCTTGCTTTTTTCTCCGCAACGGCTCGGTCACCGCGCAGATGGCCCAGGCGAGGCTCCCCACCACAATCACGGCGATGGTCCGCTCGAGCACAGCTTCGAAGCTGGACGGGGGCGCCATCGCTGCGCCACCGGCGAAGACGAAGAGCAACACCCCCGGCGGCCCGAATTTTGCGGTGACGGTAATGAAATAGAGCACACCGCAAGCCAGGGACAAAATGGCCAGCAGCACCGGCTCCGACACCCCAAGCCAGGCGAGGGTGGACATGACGAAAACCGTCATTGTCTGCGTTACGAGGCAGGAGAACAGGATGCGGTTTCTCTGGCGTGGCGGCGCAAAGCGGCCGAACAGCGCGATCAGCGTGCCGAGGGCGGCAAAGCCGATCAGATGAGCGAACGGCGACAGATAGACAAGCGGCAGGGCGATGGCAGCCGTCAGGCCGGCCTGAATCCCCGCCAGCGCCGAGACATGAAGATGCGGCTGCGGACTGAGCTGGAAGCCGCCCTTGAGCGTCCCAGGGTGAAAAAGATGTCGTGCAGCGTCCCTGCGACGCACATGGGGCGTCGGGGCGTCGTCAGGCTCGTCGTCCATTGGAGGTCGTGCGTCGCTTGAATGATCGTCGGGGCAGTAATGGGCCCATCTTATCCCCGGCACAAGAAGCGGCCGTAACATCTGCGTCATCGCTCTACCCCAGGGGTGATGCATTCGATGCGCAGGCGCGAGCCCCGAATTTCGCATTGATTGGGGATAAGGGGGACAGTTGGGACAATGCCTGCCCTAGCCGAATCGCTTCTCGATCCTATCTAAGGAGCATGAGAACGGAACGCGCACAAACATGTTTGGTCCCGGGGAAATCGTCGCGGTAATGGTGGGGGTCGCCGTCGAGGGCCCCTATTCCTATCGCGTGCCCAGGGACATGGAGGTCCAGCGCGGGTCCATTGTCGCCGTGCCGCTCGGGCCCCGGCTAACCCTTGGCGTGGTCTGGGGCGTGCCGAGCGAGCAGATCGGCCATAACCGCCTGAGAGACATCAGCTTTTGCTATGAGGTGCCGCCGCTCAGCGAGGAATTGCTAAAGCTGGTCGAGTGGGTTGCCCGCTATACATTGGCCGCGCCTGGCCAGGTGCTGCGCGGTGTCCTGCGCTCACCAGAGGCGCTCGATGCCCCCCGTCCGGTTGTCGCCTATCGACGGACCGGTTTTGAGCCGGAAAAGCTGACGCCCGCCAGGCTCAGGGTGCTCGATACGCTCAATGACGACATGGCCTGGCCCAAGGCGGCGCTGGTCGGCGCCAGCGGGGTGTCCACCTCCGTCATCGATGGTCTCGAAAAATGCGGGGCGCTCGAAAAACTCGAAATGCCGCCGCCGCCCGTGGTGCTGCCACCCGATCCCGATGCCTTTCCCGCCACGCTCAATGAAGAGCAGCAGGCGGCGCTCGACCAGATTTTAGCCATAGATCCCAATAGTTTCGGCGTTGCCCTGCTCGATGGCGTCACCGGTGGCGGCAAGACCGAAGTGTTTTTCGAGGCGGTGGCGGACACGCTTCGGGCCGGGCGACAGGCGCTGATTCTCCTGCCCGAAATCGCGCTCACCAACACCTTCATCGATCGCTTCACCAAGCGCTTCGGCACCCGCCCGGCCGAATGGCACTCCGACATGACCCCGGTGCAGCGGGCCAAAATCTGGCGCGGCGTGCTCGATGGCACGGTCCGGGCCCTTGTCGGCGCCCGCTCGGCCCTTTTCCTGCCCTTCCGCGAGCTGGGCCTGCTGGTGCTCGATGAGGAGCATGACGGCGCCTACAAGCAGTCCGAAGGGTTCACCTATCATGCCCGCGACATGGCCATCGTCAGGGCGCATCTGGCCAAGGCGCGGGTCATCCTCTCCTCGGCGACCCCCTCGGTCGAATCGCGCAACAATGCCAATACCGGCCGCTATGCCCATGTCCGGCTCGAAAGCCGTTTCGCCGCAGCGGCCATGCCCGATATCACCGCCATCGACATGCGGATCGACGGCCCGGAAAAGGGCCAGTGGATTGCCCCGAGCCTGGCGCGGGAAGTGTTCGCGGCACTCGACCGGGGCGAGCAGGCTCTCTTGTTCCTCAACCGGCGCGGCTATGCGCCACTCACCCTCTGCAATGCCTGCGGTCACCAGTATAAATGCCCGGATTGCTCGGCCTGGATGGTCGAACACCGGTTCCGCGGCGTGCTCATGTGCCACCATTGCGGCCATGAAGTGCGGGTCCCAAAAGTGTGCGGCGCCTGCGGGCAGGAAGACACGCTGGTGGCGGTCGGCCCCGGCATTGAGCGGGTGGCCGTGGAAGCGGCGGCGCGTTTTCCCGATGCCCGGCGCGTGCTGCTCTCCACCGACATGGGCAGCCATTCCCAGCTGCGCGAGCGCTTTGCCGAGGTCGAGCGGGGCGAGTTCGACCTCATCATCGGCACGCAGCTCGTTTCCAAGGGGCATCATTTCGAAAAGCTCTCGGTGGTCGGCGTGCTCGACGCCGATCTGGGTCTTGCCCATGGTGACCCGCGGGCGGCCGAAAAAACCTTCCAGATCCTCACCCAGGTGGCGGGCCGGGCGGGCCGCGCCAGCCAGCACGGCAAGGCATTCCTCCAGACCTATCATCCCGAGCATCCGGTGATGAAAGCCATGGTTTCGGGCGACAGGGAGGCCTTTTACGCCCAGGAGCTGCTCGCCCGGGAAGCCGGCGGCATGCCCCCGTTCGGTCGGCTGGCGGCCTTGATCGTTTCGGCCAATGAGCAGCAGACCGCCATGGCCTACGCCCGCAGCCTGCTCTCTTTTGCGCCTATGGCGGAGGGGGTGCGCCTGTTCGGACCGGCCGATGCGCCGGTGGCCATGATCAGGGGGCGGCACCGGGTGCGGCTGCTGGCGCAGGCGGGCAAGGATTTCGATCTGTCCGGCTATGTTCGCTTCTGGCTTTCGAGCGGCGAAAAACCCAAGGGCGACATAAAGTTACAGGTCGATATCGACCCGATGAGCTTCATGTAAGCGCCCTTTGCACTGGCTCGCCCGGCAAAAGCGGCAATTGGAGGCGCATCCTGCGACATTTTCACCGCGATTGAATCCGGCCCGGCAGCCTTGCAAGGGCCGCTTGGCTTGTGTTAGAGCGAGCCCAACTTAAAGGGGTCCGGATAGGAATCGTCCGAATTGGGCCCTTCTTCCACAAACGTTCGCAACGTTGACACACCGGCCAGGTTCCCCACAGGAACCATCCAGAGGGCCGGTCCAAGAGAGGGTGAAGCGGCATTGGCAGCGCAGAATTCAGTGCTTACCCAGATCGCGCGGCCATATGCGTCGGCGCTGTTCGATCTCGCCAAGAGCGAGAACCAGCTGGCCCAGGTGGAAACCGGTCTTTCCGACATCTCACGGCTGATCGGTGAAAGCGAAGAATTTTCGCGCTATCTTCGGTCTCCCGTGATCAATGTCGAGGTCAAGGCACAGGCGCTCGACGCCATCCTTGCCAAGACGTCGATCAATGGCCTCGTTGCCAATTTCCTGCGCATCGTGGCCCAGAACGGACGTCTTTTCGCGCTGGATCAGATCATCGTCGTGTTCCGCGAGCTGGCAGCAGCCGATCGCGGCGAGACGACTGCGGAAGTGACTTCCGCTGCCCCGCTGAGCGCCGATCAGGCTAAGGCTCTCGCCGAGACGCTTAAGGCCAAGCTGGGCAAGACCGTCACGCTCAATCAATTCGTCGATCCCTCGCTGATCGGTGGCCTTCAGGTGAAGGTCGGCAGTCAGCTGATCGATTCTTCCCTCAAGACAAAACTCGCCGCGATGAAAATCGCCATGAAAGAGGTCGGATAATGGACATCAAAGCCGCGGAAATCTCTGCGATCCTCAAGGACCAGATCAAGAATTTCGGCCAGGAAGCCCAGGTTTCCGAAGTTGGTCAGGTGCTCTCCGTCGGTGACGGTATTGCCCGTGTATACGGCCTCGACAACGTGCAGGCCGGTGAGCTCGTCGAGTTCCCGGGTGCCGTGATGGGCATGGCGCTGAACCTCGAAACCGACAATGTCGGCGTCGTGATCTTCGGCAATGACCGCTCGATCAAGGAAGGCGACGTCGTCAAGCGTACCGGCGCCATCGTGGATACCCCGGTCGGTCCGGGCCTGCTCGGCCGCGTGGTCGACGGCCTCGGCAACCCGATCGACGGCAAGGGCCCGATCGTGCACACCGAGCGTCGCCGCGTCGACGTCAAGGCGCCTGGCATTCTGCCGCGCAAGTCGGTTCACGAGCCGATGTCCACCGGCCTCAAGGCCATCGACGCCCTGATCCCGATCGGCCGTGGCCAGCGCGAGCTGATCATTGGCGACCGCCAGACCGGCAAGTCGGCTATCATTCTGGACACCTTCCTCAACCAGAAGCCGGCCCACGACGCCAACGCGTCGGACACCGACAAGCTCTACTGCATCTATGTGGCCGTCGGTCAGAAGCGTTCGACCGTCGCTCAGTTCGTCAAGCAGCTCGAAGAATCCGGCGCCCTGCCGTACTCGATCGTTATCGCTGCGACCGCCTCTGACCCGGCTCCGCTCCAGTACATCGCGCCCTTCACCGGCTGCGCCATCGGCGAGTGGTTCCGCGACAATGGCAAGCATGCCGTTATCGCCTATGACGATCTGACCAAGCAGGCCGTTGCCTACCGTCAGATGTCCCTGCTGCTGCGCCGTCCGCCGGGCCGCGAAGCTTATCCGGGCGACGTGTTCTACCTGCACTCCCGCCTGCTCGAGCGCGCTGCAAAGCTCAACGAAGACCATGGTCTTGGTTCGCTCACCGCTCTGCCGGTTATCGAAACCCAGGCAAACGACGTTTCGGCTTACATCCCGACCAACGTGATCTCGATCACTGACGGCCAGATCTTCCTCGAAACCAACCTCTTCTTCCAGGGCATCCGTCCGGCCGTGAACGTCGGTCTGTCGGTTTCCCGCGTGGGTGGTTCGGCTCAGGTCAAGGCGATGAAGCAGGTTGCCGGCTCGCTCAAGGGTGAGCTGTCGCAGTACCGCGAAATGGCCGCCTTCGCCCAGTTCGGTTCGGACCTCGACGCCTCGACCCAGCGCCTGCTGAACCGTGGTGCCCGTCTCACCGAGCTGCTCAAGCAGCCCCAGTTCAGCCCGCTCAAGACCGAAGAGCAGGTTGCGGTGATCTTTGCCGGCGCCAATGGCTATCTCGACAGCGTTGCGGTGAACAAGGTCGGCGATTTCGAAAAGCACATCCTGTCCGCTCTGCGTGGCAAGTATGCTGAAATCCTGTCGACCATCGCCACCGAAAAGGCCCTGAGCGACGACACCCGTTCCAAGCTCAAGTCGGCTCTCGACGAGATCAAGAAGACCTACGCGGCTTGAGCCGGTAAGGAGACTTTAGGCTCATGCCGTCGCTAAAGGACCTCAAGAACCGTATCGACTCGGTCAAGTCGACCCAGAAGATCACCAAGGCCATGCAGATGGTCGCGGCGGCTAAGCTCCGTCGCGCCCAGGAAGCAGCCGTGGCAGCCCGTCCCTATGCCGAGCGCATGGGCCAGGTGCTGGCGAGCCTGGCCGCCGTCTATGACGGCCAGACCGACGCCCCTGTGCTGCTGGCCGGCAATGGCCGCGACCAGGTGCACCTTCTGATCGTTGCAACCGGCGAGCGTGGTCTTGCCGGCGGCTTCAACTCCTCGATCGCGCGTCTGGCGCGCGATCATGCCAACAAGCTTCTGTCTGAAGGCAAGACCGTCAAGTTCCTGACCGTTGGTCGCAAGGGGCATGACATTCTCAAGCGCCAGTATGCCGACAAGATCATCGACACGGTGAGCTATCGCGAAGTCAAGAATATCGGCTTCGCCCAGGCCAGCGAGATCAGCCAGAAGGTGCAGTCGCTGTTCGCCGCCGGCGAGTTCGACGTGGCGACACTGTTCTACGCCAAGTTCAATTCGGTGATCAGCCAGGTGCCGCAGGCCCTGCAGATCATTCCGGCCCGCATCGAGGCTGTCGCCGGCGAAGGCCAGGCCGCAGTGTCGACCGTGCCGTATGAGTACGAGCCGAGCGAAGAGGCCATCGTCGAAGATCTCCTGCCGCGCAACATCTCGGTTCAGGTCTTCCGCGCCATGCTCGAGAATAACGCCTCGTTCTACGGTGCGCAGATGTCCGCAATGGACAACGCCACCCGCAACGCCGGCGAAATGATCGGCAAGCTGCAGTTGAGCTACAACCGTCAGCGCCAGGCCCAGATCACCAAAGAACTTATCGAAATCATCTCGGGCGCCGAAGCGCTCTAACCGCACAGCGAGGACGAACAAATGGCAGATAAAAAGGCCGGTCGCGTATCGCAGGTCATCGGCGCCGTCGTCGACGTCGTGTTTGACGATCACCTGCCCGCCATTCTCAATGCCCTTGAGACCACCAATAACGGCCAGCGTCTCGTGCTGGAAGTGGCGCAGCACCTGGGTGAAAACGCAGTGCGCACCATTGCCATGGACACGACCGAAGGTCTCGTCCGCGGCGCCGAAGTGTTCGACCTGGGCACTGCTATCACCGTTCCCGTCGGCGAAGCCACGCTCGGCCGTATCATGAACGTCATCGGCGAGCCGATCGACGAAGCCGGTCCGATCGTTGGCGAAGCTTCGCGCGAAATCCACCAGGAGGCACCCGCCTTCGCCGAGCAGAACCCTGAGTCTCAGGTTCTGGTCACCGGCATCAAGGTCGTGGATCTGATCGCTCCCTACGCTCGCGGCGGCAAGATCGGCCTGATGGGCGGCGCCGGCGTTGGCAAGACCGTTCTGATCCAGGAACTGATCAACAACGTCGCCAAGGCGCACGGTGGTTACTCGGTGTTCGCTGGCGTGGGTGAACGCACCCGCGAAGGCAACGACCTGTACCACGAAATGATCGAATCGGGCGTGAACAAGGACCCCAAGGAACATGGTGGTTCTGCCGCCGGCTCCAAGTGCGCCCTCGTTTTCGGCCAGATGAACGAGCCCCCCGGTGCCCGCGCCCGCGTTGCTCTGACCGGTCTGACCGTCGCAGAGAACTTCCGCGACCAGGGTCAGGACGTGCTGTTCTTCGTGGACAACATCTTCCGCTTCACCCAGGCCGGCGCCGAAATGTCGGCTCTGCTGGGCCGCATCCCCTCCGCTGTGGGTTACCAGCCGACGCTGGCGACCGACATGGGCGCGATGCAGGAACGCATCACCACCACGAACAAGGGCTCGATCACCTCGGTTCAGGCCGTGTACGTGCCTGCCGACGACTTGACCGACCCGGCTCCGGCAACGTCCTTTGCCCACTTCGACGCCGTGACCGTGCTGAACCGCGCGATTTCGGAAAAGGGCATCTACCCGGCCGTTGACCCGCTGGCATCCAACTCGCGTATCCTCGACGCCAACGTTGTTGGCCAGGAGCACTACGAAGTTGCCCGTCGCGTTCAGGAAGTGCTGCAGAAGTACAAGGCTCTCCAGGACATCATCGCGATCCTGGGCATGGACGAGCTGTCCGAAGAGGACAAGCTCACCGTGGCCCGCGCCCGTAAGGTCGAGCGCTTCATGAGCCAGCCCTTCGACGTGGCTGAAGTGTTCACCGGCTCGCCTGGCGTGTTCGTTCAGCTCGAAGACACCATCAAGGGCTTCAAGGGCCTGGTGAACGGCGAGTACGATCACCTGCCGGAAGCTGCTTTCTACATGGTCGGCACCATCGAAGATGCCGTCAAGAAGGCCCAGAAGCTGGCCGCTCAGGCCGCCTAAGCCACGCCTTTTTGCGTGTCGGACCCGCCCGTAAGGCGGGTCCCCCATCTGATGCTAAGGGACCCAAAAAATGGCTGAAGGCCTCAAGATCGAGATCGTGTCGCCAGAGCGGCTTTTGGTTTCGGAAATCGTGCAGTCGGTCACGGTGCCCGGCTCCGAGGGCTATTTCACGGTCATGTTTGACCACGCGCCCTTCATGACCACGATGCGTCCGGGTTTCATCACCGTCACCAAGGACAGTGGGCCGGCCGAAATCTACTTCGTCCGCGGCGGGTTCGTCGACGTTTCGACCTCGGGCCTCACGATTCTTGCCGAAGAGTCCGTTCCGTTCAGCGAATTCGACCATGCCGATCTGCAGGCGCAGATCAAGTCGGCGGAGGAAGAGCTGGCGCGCGCCGCGACGCCGGATGACAAATCCTACGCTCAGCAGTTCGTGTCCGGTCTGTTGAACCTCGCCATCGAAGCCCAGCAGCTCGGCGGCGCGCATATCCATTAATCGTTCCCTCTCGGGGGAAATCAACGATCTGAAGGCCGCTTCCGAAAGGAGGCGGCCTTTTTGCTTATTCTGTCCGCGCCGTGCCAACAATTTAGGCAAGCCTCTGACAATGCTTATATTTTCATGTCGATCAACGGCTCGTTAACCCTTGTTCGTCAGTCTATCCCCAGAAAATGCAGTTGTTGCATCGCCGTTACTTGCGGGGTCCGGGACTATGCTGACTTTCTTACGAAATCTGAACATGACCTTTGCCATTGCCGCCATGTCGGTAGCGGCTACTGCCATCGCCATTGTCACGGTCCTCGCGGGGCTGTTCTTCAGCCTCTCTTCCACGGTCGAGACCGACACCAGAACCGCAATTTCATCCGCCACCCGGATTTCTGCCGAGATCCTGCGGGTCAATCTGCCGAGCCTTGAAGTCGTGCCAGACGCGACAGGGAATGTGGCTGCGCTGAACCTTCGCTCAATGCCGCGCTTCCGCAGTCACGAGGTCATCGACGCCATTGCCCGCGTTTCGGGCCAGGATGTCGCGATCTATGTCTACGACCCCGAAGTTTCACCCGACTTCACCATCGGCACGACGAGCCTCATCGATGCGGAGGGGGAGCGGCTGCTCGACGATGCTCTTGTCGCTGGCTCCGCCGCGCATCGCGCCCTGCTTGCGCAGACTGTCCTCGAAGAGCCTTGGGCGTTTGAGGGCGTCAACTATATCCGCCGCTTCCAGCCCATTGCGCGTGCGGATGGCACTGTCCTCGGCGCCATGATGGTTGCGGTCGATCGCGGTCCCATCGAAGCGGTACTGGGGCGCTCGATGCTCATCCTCTTTGGCATTGGTGGTGTGGCGCTGGTGGTCTTCGGGCTTCTTGCCTTCGGCCTTTCGCGCCTGCTGACCCGCCCGATACCGCAGTTGTCGAACGCCATGGAGACTATTGCCGAGGGCGATCTCGACCTCGCCGTACCCTTCAGGGACCGGCGCAACGAGATCGGCGCCATGGCGCGCGCGGTCGATATCTTTCGGCGAAATGGTCTTGAGAAAGCAGCGCTCGACGCCCAGGCTCGACAGCACCTCGCCGAAGTTGCCGATCACACCGGCCAGCTCGAGGCGATCTCGCGCTCGCAAATGGTGGTGGAGTTCACCCTCGAGGGTATCGTGACGCGGGCCAACGACAATTTTCTCGCCCTGCTGGGATATCAAGCCCCCGAGGTCATCGGCCGGCCGAACGCCCTCTTCCTTTTCGATGTGGACCCGTCGACCATGAACTACCGGCAGTTCTGGATCGACCTGGCCGGAGGCGCCTTCAAGACCGGTGAATATCGACGCCGCACGCGGGATGGCGGTGAGGTATGGATCCAGAGCACTTTTACGCCGATCGCCGATGCCGAGGGCAAGCCCTATAAGGTGGTGCAGTTCGCCAGCGACGTGACCGACCGCAAGAAATCGGTCGCTGCGATCGGCGCGGGGCTGAAGCGGCTGGCCGAGGGCGATCTGACCGGGGTCATCAGCAAGCCATTCCCGGACGAGTTCGACGATCTTCGCATCGCCCTCAATGGGACGATAGAGCGCTTTTCCGATGTCGTCGGCCAGCTCCAGACCACGGCGCGTTCGCTGCGTGTCGCCGGGGGCGAACTGCTGTCGGGGGCTAACGATCTCTCCGACCGCACCACGAGGCAGGCCGCGACGATCGAGCAGACCTCCGCGGCCATGGAGGCCCTGGCCGATACAGTGGGGGAAAATGCCGGTCGAGCCGAAGACGCGGCGAAAAAGGCGGAGGCGGTTTCGGGCGTTGCTGCGGCGAGTGGCGCCTTTATGGGCCAGGCTACCGAGGCAATGGAGCGGATTACTCGATCCTCCGCGCGGATTTCCAACATCATCGGTCTCATTGACGATATCGCCTTCCAGACCAATCTGCTTGCACTCAACGCTTCGGTGGAAGCCGCGCGAGCGGGGGAGGCGGGCAAGGGCTTTGCCGTGGTGGCTGTCGAGGTGCGGCGGCTTGCCCAGAGCGCGGCTCAGGCCTCGGCCGACGTCAAGGCGCTGGTCGAGCAGAGCGGCGTCGAGGTCAAAGGCGGGGCAGGGCTGGTGGCGGCGGCCGGCGATCAACTCGCCAATATGCTTGCCGTGGTCGAGGAGAACAGCAATCTGGTGCGCGCCATCGCCAGGGCCTGCCGCGAGCAGGCCGCGTCCATCGGCGAGGTCACGGCCTCAATGCGGCTCCTCGACGAGGTGACCCAGCACAATGCGGCACTGGTCGAGGAAACCCATGCCGCAATCGAGCAGACCGAGGCGCAGACCCATACGCTGGACCAGATCGTCGACATCTTTCATGTGCATGAACCGCCGCTGGCACCGGCGCGGGCCGCGTGATCAGGAAAGGGCCGCGTCGACCAGCGCCTTGGCGTGGAGATCGGTCGTGTCGTAGACCGGCAGCGGGCTGACATCGTCGTCGATCAGCATGCCGATTTCGGTACAGCCCAGGATCACCGCCTGGGCGCCGCGCGCGGCGAGCTTTTCGATGGCGCCGACATAGATCCGGCGCGACTCGTCGCGGATAATGCCGCGGCAGAGTTCCTCATAGATGATGCCATTGAGATTTGTGCGATCCACCTCGGGGATGAGGTTGCCCAACCCGCGCGCCGTCAGCCGGTCGCGATAAAACCCCATCTCCATGGTGAAGCGTGTGCCCAGAAGCCCCACCGTATCGAAGCCGTCGGCCAGAAGGGCATCGGCTGTGGGATCGGCGATGTGGACAAAGGGCACATCGATCCCGTCCAGCATGGTTTGGGCAACGACATGCATGGTGTTGGTGGCTAGGCCCAGCACTTCGGCTCCGGCGTCCACCAGGCCCCTGGCAGCCCCATTGAGGCGCTTGCCGGCGCCGTCC
Organism: Devosia sp. FJ2-5-3; assembly: GCF_029201545.1. Lineage (NCBI taxonomy): Bacteria > Pseudomonadati > Pseudomonadota > Alphaproteobacteria > Hyphomicrobiales > Devosiaceae > Devosia > Devosia sp. FJ2-5-3. The sequence goes on from NZ_CP104007.1 coordinate 329,764, forward strand.
CAGTCCCCGGCCGCCTGCATCGCCGCTATGGGCGCGAAATCAACCGAGTGGATGAGGAGCGGCGCGGAATGGAGGCCGCCCAGCCGGCGCGCCGTTTCCTGGTTCAGCACACGATAATAGTGGGCCGTGGATTCCCAGCTCATGCCGCCGATCAGGCCAATGGTCTTCATCGCAAAAAATCCTCAGGCAAAGCGCTGCGGGATCTCGGCAAAGGCCTCCACGACCTTCTCGTAGGCCGGCCGCTTGAATGGCACGATCAGCGAAGGCGTGCGGCTCAGCCGTTCCCAGCGCCAGGCATTGAACTCGGCGCCATGCTTGCCGCCGGCCGGGGTATGGACGTCGATCTCGCTCTCCTGGCCGGTAAAGGCGAAGGCGAACCAGCGCTGGCGCTGCCCGCGATATTTTCCCTTGAAGGCGACGCCCAGGGCTTCGTCGGGCAGGTCGTAGTAGATCCACTCGGGGGCTTCGGCGAGCAGGCTCACCGAGGTGATATTGGTTTCTTCGTGCAGTTCGCGCAGGGCGGCGCGCAACGGGTCCTCGCCGTCGTCAATGCCGCCCTGGGGCATCTGCCAGGCAAAGCCGCGCGCGGCAGACTGGTCGGGATCGCCTTCCGATTTGCGATGGCCGACGAACACCTGCCCGGTGGAATTGAACACCGCTATGCCCACGCAATCGCGATAGGGCATGGCGTCTCGATCGAGTGCAGCAGACATGAAGCGCTTCTCTATTTCATCAGGGCGCTGGCCGGAACCAGCGCAATACCCTTGGAATCCAGTTCCGCTGCCCATTCGGAAAGGGCCTGAACGGAAATGGGGAGAGCACTGACAATACCGATCGCGCTGCCCTGGTCCAGAGCCTGGGCTTCAAGGCTGGCAAGCGCTGAGAGAATGGATGCGCGGGCGGGATTGGCGTCGATGACCATGCCGGCGCGCGCGAATGGCACCTTGTTGGCCCCGGCCAATTGCTCGGCGACGGAGCGGTTTGAAGAACCGTCGTCGATATAGCCCAGCCCGCGTGAGCCGAGCTCCTCCATCACCGGCGCGAAGTCTGCCGCCGAGGCGGTGAACCGCGCGCCCATATTGTTGATCAGCCCGGTATAGGCGCCGAAACGGGACATCAGCCAGAACAGTTTGTCGAGGTTCTGCCGCGGCGGTTCGCCGGTGAGAAGTGTGTGCGGGCCCGGATCGTTCTGCGGGTAGTCGAAGGGCTCGAGCGGCACTTCGAGCATGATTTCATGCCCGCCGCCGCGCGCTGCCGAAACCGTACGCTCCAGCGCCTTGCCGTAAGGGGCAAAGGCCAGGGTGACAAGATCGGGCAATTGGCTGATGGCGTCGTACGATCCCTGCGCGTTGATGCCGAGACCGGTCACGATGATGGCAATCTTTGGCCCCGGGGCCGCGGCGAGGTCGAATGGATAGCGGTAGGCGGCAAAGGGGGTTTCGCCGCTGCTCGACATGCGGGGTATGGGGCCGTTGCTGGTCTCTTCGCTGAGATCGGCAAGGATGGTCGTGTCCGTAGTCGGCGCGCCGGCATTGTCTGCGGGGGCGGCTCCGGATGGTGCGGCGGCGCCGGCCGGATATTGGACGGGGTCCGCGGTCAATGTCACCGGTCCGCTTGCGGCGCTGTCGGCCACGCTGTTGCCGGTTTGGGTATTGGTGATACCGGCCTCGATGCTGGGCAAGCCGCCATTGGGCTCCTCGACGAGAACCAGGCGCAGCACGACGCCAATGGCGATGAGCGTGATGACCCCGAAAAGCAGGCGGGCTACCGGAAAGTGCGGCCGGCCCGAACCGCGCCTCAGGCGCCTCCGGCCGGTCAGCGGTGTACTGAGATCATTGGCCATCGGGTCTGCGCGGTCCTGGAGAATGCTTACAAGAATGGCGTGACAGCGAATCACGCTGCCACGCCAGAAAGTCTAGCACAGGTGAACGGTCACTCGGCCTTGGGCGGGAAGGCCTCGTGTGTTTCTTGGCCGTTGATCAGGCGGAGGGCGTATTGCAGTTGAGTGTCCTCCGTCTTTTCGATCGGCACGTAGACCGAGGAGCCGACGCTGGTCTCTTCCTGGCCCTCGATCGTGATGTGTCCTTCGAGGGCGGCCTCGCCGATGATTTCGTCGCGACCCTGGAATTCTTCAGGCACCACCTGCTTGATTTCGATATCGGGCGTAATGCCCAGTGCCTGGATCGAGCGGTTGTCCGGCGTGTAATACCGGGCCGTGGTTAGCCGCATAGCCCCGTCTGGGCCAAGCGAAATGATCGACTGCACCGATCCCTTGCCAAAGGAGCGCGTCCCGACCAGCGTTGCGCGCTTGTGATCCTGGAGGGCGCCGGCGACGATTTCCGAGGCCGAGGCGGAGCCGCCATTGATCAGAACGACGAGCGGCACGTCGGTCAGGCGCTTGTCGAGCGGATCGGACTGCGCATCGTAACGGGCACTCTCGCGCTCCGAGCGACCGCGCGTCCACACGACCGCGCCGCGGTTGAGGAAGGCATCGGCAACATAGACGGCCTGATCGACGAGGCCTCCCGGATTGTTGCGAAGGTCGAGGATGATGCCCTTCGGCGCGACGTCATCGCGCTCCTCGTAGATTTCCTTGATGGCCGCTTCGATGCCCACAAAGGCCTGGGCGGAAAAGCGGGAAAGCCTGAGCAGGGCGACATCACCCTCCATCGACCAGCGCACGGCGCGCATCGAAATGGTCGCGCGCGTCAGATCGAAGGTCAGGGGTTCTGCCACGCCTTCGCGTACGACCGTGACCTTGATGTTGGTGCCGATGGGGCCGCGCATGGTGTCGACCGCCTTGTCGAGCGACAGACCCTGAACCGAGGTGCCGTCGAGTTCGACGATCAGATCGTTGGCCATGATCCCGGCCCGGGCGGCCGGCGTGTCGTCGATCGGCGACACCACCTTGATGACGCCCTCTTCCATCGTCACCTCGATCCCGAGGCCCCCGAACTGGCCCGAAATATCTTCGCGCGTGTCGTTGTAATCGGCCGGCGGCAGATAGCCCGAATGGGGATCGAGAGACGTCAGCATGCCCTGGATGGCGGCGCGGATCAGCTCCTCTTCATCGGGCGGATCCACATATTCGGCGCGGATACGGTCGAAGATCTCTCCGAAGAGATTGAGATCGGCATAGATTTCGAGCGGATCGCGCGGCGCGGCGTTGCGCTCTGCGGCCGTGGGCTCGGGTTCTTCGCCACTAGGGTTCGGCGCCTCCACCGGAGCCTCTGGGGCCGGTGTCTGATCCTGTGCAATCAGCACGGTTGCCGGCACGAGCAGCGCCACGCCAAGAGCGGCAGCGCGGAGTGTGGACAAGCGCATGGATTTTCTATCCCGTCTGTTCGTTCGGAGCCCACCACCCATCCGGGTCGAAAGGCCGGTTGTTCTGTCGAAGTTCAATATAAAGGGTCGGTTGGGCGTTACCAGCGCTGGTCGTCACGGTTCGTCCAATTGTGCGTGAACCCATCTGACCCAGGGGTTCCCCCATTTGCACAAACTGACCGATATCCACGCTGATGGTTTCAAGGCCGGCCAGCAAGGCCGTATAGCCCTGTCCGGTATTTAAGATGATGATCTGGCCGTAATTGAGGTAAGGGCCTTTATAGAGCACCCAGCCATCTGCCGGCGCCACGACCTGCGCTTCGGCCCGGGTAACCACCGATTGGCCCTGGGAAATACCGCCGCGACCATCGCCCGAACCGAATTCGAGCACGGTCACGCCATTGGCCGGCTGGGAGAGATAGCCGCGCGCCAGCGGGAAGGGCACGGCCGGTTCGGTTCGCGCCGCATTGGCCAGCGCCACCCTGATGGCCTCGGGCGAGAGACCGGGTAAGTCTTCTGCCGGTTGCGGCGTGGCGCTATTGGCCGCCCGTGCCGAGAGCGCATCGATCAATTCGCGCAGAGTGGCGGCGCGCTCGGCCAGTTCAACCGCTTCGCGCTCCTGGCTGTCCAGTTCGATTCCGCGCTGGGAAATGCCCTGCCGACGCGCTGCAATCAGCGTGGCGATGCGCAATTGCTCCTCTTCGAGCACGGCGTGGTTGGCCTTGAGCGTTTCCTCCTCGGCCAGGGCCTGCTCCTTGATCGAGGTCAGTTCCTTGAGGTCGACAGCGACGCTATCGGCTCTGGCGCGCAATTGAGGAACGATCGCGGCGATCAGCATGGCGCCGCGAGCCGAGCCAAGGGCGTCGCTGGGGTCGACAATAAGGGCGGGCGGGGGATTGAGGGAAATCCGCTGCAGAGCGGCCAGGACGTTGGCGATCTCGGCGTCCGCGCCATCGAGGCGTCCGCGTACCCCGAGTTCGGCCACGATCAGCTCCGAGATGCGCTCCTCGACATCGGCAACTTCGATTTCGGCCATCTTGACCCGCTGCCCGGCGGCGATCAGAGCGGCATTCTGCTGGGTGCGGTCGCCTTCCATCTCCGCGATTTCGGCCTTGAGCGCTTCGATCCGCTCCCGGCTGAGGTTCAGGGACGCTTCAACTTCTTCCAGATCGGTTGCGCTGGCCGAGACAGTCGCCTGCCCGGCATCCTGAGCCATATCTTCCTGAACGACGGCGTCCGGAGTGGCGCCCTGGGTGGCAGTTTCGGGCACATCGCCAGTCGGCGCGGCCCTATCGGGTGCCGGCGCCGTCTCGGTCTGGGCCAGAAGCGGCAGAGCGGCAAGCGTGAACAGGGCAAGGCCTGCCAAGGCAGCTCTGACTATGCTTCCCGGTCCTGCCGGCATGGCAACTCCTTACAGGGGCCAAAGGGCCCGAATCATCTCAGCGCACCTTACCAACAGGTCGGCAAACCGCTGGTTAATTCCGCTTAACCATAAATTTGCGCATCAGGCCTGAGCCGATTAGAGCCTGGCTGGGTCCAAACTGTGACCTGGCGCACGTTAATCGCCGCGATGATAGGGGTGGCCGGAAAGGATAGTGGTTGCCCGGTACAATTGCTCGGCGAGCATGATGCGCACCAATTGGTGCGGCCACACCATGGGCGAGAAGCTGAGCATGAGGTCGCTGGCGCGGGTGAAGTCGGGATCGAGGCCATCGGCGCCGCCGATGACGAAACTGGCTGCCGGGCGGCCCTCGTCGCGCCAGCGCAGGAGCAGCGCCGCAAAGGCCTCTGAACCCAGGCCCTTTCCCCTCTCGTCGAGCGAGACGATGATGCCGGAGGGCAGGGCACTCTTGAGCGCCTTGGCCTCTTCCGCCTTGCGTGCCGGCGCGGAGCTCGCACGCGATTCCGCCAGCTCGATACAATCGAAATGGGTCAGGGCAAGAGGCTTGCCGCTTGCGGTTGCACGGTCAAGATAACGGGCCACGAGCTCTCGCTCGGGCCCGGATTTCATCCGCCCTATGGCAGCAAGGGTAACGCGCATCGCCTGTCTATTAGTGGGCGTCGGCGGTGAAGTCGGCCTGCCACATCTTCTCGATGTTGTAGAACTCGCGCACTTCCGGGCGGAAGATGTGGACGATGACATCGCCGGCATCGACCAGAACCCAGTCGCAGTACGGAAGGCCCTCTACACGGGGTTTGCCGTGCCCATTGTCGCGCAGAGCCCGGATGATCTGGTCGGCCACGGCGCCAACATGGCGCTGCGAGCGGCCGGAAGTCACGACCATATGGTCGGCCAGCGAGGACTTGCCGGTCAGGTCGACGGCAATGGTCTCTTCGGCCTTGGCATCTTCGAGAATGTCGAGGATGAGATCGATGAGGGGCTTGTTGGAGGTGGCGGCAGGAGCCGCGGCGGAAGACACATTATTTTCTGGCAGCACGGTCATCACAAATGGCCTTCTGCCCATGCACTTGCATGAGTCATGCGCAGAGTAAGCATCCTTGGTTGTTTTTCGAAATATTGCAGTACCCAGGCAAACGGCAAGCTATGGTTCCGTTCCGGAGACAGCGATCTGAGGCCAATATGCGCTTTCTGCGGGATTTTCGCAAGGTCAAGGACGAAGATGGGCTAGAGGGGCTGTTTTCCGGTCCGAATGGCGCTGGAAGACAGGCTCGATTGGCGTCCGCGCAGGAAGACCCAGGCCGGGGGTATGCGATCGGCGAGGCAGCCGGCCTGATCCTCGTCGATACGGCTGCGGGACATGGCGATTGCGGCCTTTGAGACCAGGGCCCGGGTGGAGACGCCCGGGCGCACATAGACGGCCAGCGGCATGGTTCGGGCGATATCGCGCCAGCGCTCCCAGCGGTGAAAGCCCGCCAGGCTGTCGGCTCCCATGATCCAGACGAATTTCCGATCCGGCATGGTATCGGCAAGGAAGTGCAGCGTCTCGAATGTGTAGGTAAAGCCGTGTGCCGCTTCAAAACCGGTGACGCGAATGCGCGGATCGGCGATCTTTTCGCGCGCCGCCCGCACGCGCTGGTCCAGTGGCTGCAGCTCATTGTGATTTTTGAGCGGATTGCCGGGCGTCACCAGCACCCAGAGCGCATCGAGGCCGAGCCGGCGCAGCGTCTCCTCCATGACCAGCACATGCCCGTCATGGATTGGATTGAAGCTCCCCCCGAAAAGGCCGATACGCATGCCGGAGGCCGACGGCGGCAAATCCGTTATCCCCGCCATCGCTGCTTTCGGGCGCCGCCGCTTCACCATTGCGGCGTCAGGCCGGGACGCGCTTCATCATCACGGCCGCAATTGCCCATTGCCGCGCACGCGATATTTGAAGCTGGTCAGCTGCTCGACCCCGACCGGTCCGCGCGCATGCATCTTGCCCGTGGCAATGCCGATCTCGCCGCCGAAGCCGAATTCACCGCCATCGGCGAACTGGGTCGAGGCATTGTGCACGAGAATGGCGCTGTCGATCTCGTTGAAGAATTTTTCGACAGCAGCGGGGTCCTCGGCGATGATCGCCTCGGTGTGGTGGCTCGAATAATGCTCGATGTGGTCGATGGCCGCCTCGATGCTGTCCACCATTTTTACCGATATGATGGCGTCTTCATATTCGGTCTTCCAATCCTCCTCGGTGGCGGGAAGGACAGTTGCCATCATGGACTGGACGACGGCATCGCCGCGGATTTCGCAGCCCTTGGCGGCCAACGCCTCGAGGATGGGCCTGAGATGCGTGTCGAGAACGTCCCTGTGCACCAGCAGCGTCTCGGCAGCACCGCAGATGCCAGTCCGGCGCATCTTGGCATTGAGGGTCACCGACACGGCCTTGTCGAGATCGGCCGAGCGGTCGATATAGACATGCACGAGGCCCTCGAGATGGGCAAAGACCGGCACCCGCGCCTCGGATTGTACGCGCGCCACCAGCGATTTGCCGCCTCGGGGCACGATGACGTCGATATTGCCCGACAGGCCGCGCAGCATTTCGCCTACGGCCTCCCGGTCGGTGGTCGGCACCAATTGCACGCCGTCCTCCGGCAGGCCGGACTGCTTGAGGCCCAGCCGCAGGCACTCGACCAGCGCCCGGGAGGAGTGCACGCTGTCGCTGCCGCCGCGCAGGATGACGGCATTGCCCGATTTGAGGCATAGGGCCCCAGCATCGGCCGTCACATTGGGCCGGCTTTCATAGATGACGCCGATGACCCCGAGCGGCGTCCGCACGCGCTCGATATGGAGGCCATTGGGCCGGTCCCATTCGGCGATGATACGCCCCACCGGATCCGGCAATTCGGCAATGGCGCGCAACGCGTCTGCAATGGCGTCGAGCCGCGCCTCGGTCAGCAGCAGCCGATCCTGGAATGCCGATGTCATGCCCTTAGCCCTGGCATTGGCCATGTCGATGGCGTTGGCCGCCAGAATCTCGTCGCGCCGCTCGCGCACCGCGTGGGCCGCGCCGATGAGGGCCGCGTATTTGCGCTCGGCGGTGGCGCTGGCGAGGGCCCGAGCGGCCGAGCGGGCCTGGCGGCCGATCTGGCCCATCACATCGGTAATATTGATGGCTTCAGCCAAGCTCATGGCTCGCCTCCTCCTTGGCGCCGAGCAGCACCATATTATCGCGGTGCACCATTTCGGTGCGGTTGCCCGTCCCCAGAAGCTCCTGGCTCACATCGCTGCGCTTGCCCATGACAAGGCGCGCATCCGCGCTGTCGAGCCCGGCCAGTCCGCGGGCGATCTCGCGGCCGTCGGGATTGAGGATCGAAATGGTGTCGCCGCGCTCGAACTCTCCACCGATCCGGGTCACGCCGATCGGCAGCAGCGAGCGACCGTTCTGCAAGGCTCCTGCGGCGCCGGCATCGACCTGCACCGTGCCCGAGACGGCCAGCGTGCCCATGATCCAGCGTTTTCGCGATTGGGCGCGCGTGGTTGCGGGGAGAAACAGGGTGTGGGTGCCACCTTCGATCAGCGCCCGCAGCGGATGGGCCTCGGTGCCCTTGGCGATGATCATCGCAGTGCCGGCCTGGGTCGCGATCTTGCCGGCCTCCACCTTGGTGGTCATGCCGCCGCGCGACAAATGGCTGGCCGCTCCGCCCGCCATGGCCTCGATGGAAGGGGTGATGCGCTCGACCACGGGAATATGGGTTGCCGACGGGTCCTTGGCGGGTGGCGCCGTATAGAGCCCGTCGATATCGGAGAGGAGGACGAGGCAGTCCGCCTCGATCATGGTGGCGACACGCGCCGAAAGCCGGTCGTTGTCGCCATAGCGGATTTCCGCCGTGGCGACGCTGTCGTTTTCGTTGATGATCGGAATGGCGCCCAGGCTCAGAAGCGTCGCTATCGTGGTGCGCGCATTGAGATAGTAGCGGCGTTCCTCGGTGATATTGGGCGTGATCAGGATCTGGCCGGTGACGATGTTCTGCCGGCCGAGCGCCTCCGCCCAGGCCTGGGACAGGGCAATTTGCCCGGCGCTGGCGGCCGCCTGAGATTGCTCAAGGGTGAGCGCGACGGCCGAAAGTCCGAGGATGCCCCGCCCCAGGGCAATGGCGCCTGAGGAGACGATAACGATCTCCCGCCCGCCTTCCTTGAGAACGGCAATATCCTCGGCCAGTCCATCAAGCCAGGCCTTGCGCAACTTCCCGACCTTGTCGACCAGAAGCGCGGAGCCGATCTTGATGGTAATGCGCCGGAATGGCGCCAGCGCATTGGCACGCATCAGGGGGTCCATTTTTCCTGGATCTTGTTCGTCTGGGCTTTCGCTTCTTCGGCCTTTTCGGCGTCGATCACGGCCAGGACGTCGAACAGGATCTGCTGGACGCCTTCGCCCGTGGCGCCCGAAATGGCGCGCACTTCGGCCTTGCTCACCTTCTTGATCGCCTTGATCTTGGCCTTGACCTCCTCGGGGTCGAGCGCGTCGATCTTGTTCAGCACGACGATCTCGGGCTTTTCCGCCAGCACATCGGCATAGGCCGCCAGTTCATGGCGGATCGCCTTGTAATTGTGGGCGACGTCTTCGTCAGTGCCGTCGATCAGATGGATCAGCACGCCGCAACGCTCGATATGGCCGAGGAAGCGGTCGCCGATACCGATGCCCTCGCTGGCGCCTTCGATGAGGCCCGGAATATCGGCGAGAACGAATTCACGCTCGCCGGCCCGAACGACGCCGAGATTGGGTGCCAGGGTGGTGAAGGGATAGTCGGCAATCTTGGGCTTGGCCGCCGAGACAGCGGCGAGGAAAGTTGATTTGCCGGCATTGGGGTGGCCGACAAGACCGGCGTCGGCGATCAGTTTGAGCCGCAGCCAGATGCCCTTTTCCACGCCCTCCTGCCCGGGATTGGCATGGCGGGGGGCCTGGTTGGAGCTGGTCTTGAAATAGGCATTGCCAAAACCGCCATTGCCGCCCTTGAGCAGCACGACGCGCTGGCCGACTTCGGTGAAGTCGGCGATCAGCGTTTCCTGGTCTTCTTCGAAAATCTGGGTTCCCACCGGAACGCGCAACACCGCGTCGGTGCCATTGGCGCCCGTCCGGTTCTTGCCCATGCCGTGAATGCCGACCTCGGCGCGAAAATGCTGCTGGTAGCGATAGTCGATAAGCGTGTTCAGCCCATCGACGCACTCCGCCACGACATCGCCGCCGCGTCCGCCATTGCCGCCGTCGGGGCCGCCGAATTCGATGAATTTTTCACGGTGGAAGCTCACCGAGCCCCCGCCGCCTGCTCCGGATCGAATATAGACCTTGGCCTGATCGAGAAATTTCATGTGCGTCGTGCCTTCCAGACGCCAAGCGTCAATTTTGTGTCGATATGCTCTACCTCGGCGCCGCGCGCAAGGCAGAGAAGCCAGGAACGGCCGGTTTCAGTAAAGCCAAGCTTGCCCTGGATCGCCAGGGAAGCGGCGTTGAAACGAAATGCGCCCGAGTAAATCGCCGGCGCCTGGGTCTTTTCGAAGAACCAGTCGACGCACATCTGGGCGGCCTCGCTCATCAGTCCCTGGCCCCAGAACGGGCGCCCGAGCCAGTATCCGATGACAGGGCCGTCAGTTCCGGGATGAAAGCCGATATGGCCCACATAGCCCGCTCCTTCAAGCTCGATGGAGAAATTGGCGTCATCGGGCGCAATATCGGGGCGGCGTGAGTGCAACCAGGCGCGGGCATCGGCCAGGTGATAAGGGAACGGCACGCGGGCAAGATTTCCCGAGACCCCGAAATCATTGAGGTAGCGCGCCAGAAGGGTGGCGTCATCCTCTCTGGGCGCCCGCAGGCACACTTTGGAGCCGCGCAAGACCGGCAGGATCATCGCCGCCACTCCAGTACGAGCAGAGGCTTGCCGCGATGCCGCTCCACGATGCTCTGCGTCCGCTCGACCAGCACGAAGCCGATTTTCTCGAGCACCCGCGCCGATGCCTGATTGTGGGCCAGAACCCGGGCCCGGATGGTGTCGATCCCGCTCTGGCCCGCCGCCTCGACCAAGGCGCCCGCCGATTCCGCGCCAAAGCCCTTGCCCCATTGCGGTTCGGCCAGCCAGTAGCCGAGCTCCACGGGCACTCCACTGACGAAGTAAAGGCCCGCTATGCCGATCACTTCGTCGCTTTCGCCAAGGGCTATGGCATAGGGGTGCTGCTGGCGCCGCGCCGCACCCTTGGCGATAAAGGCGCGGCCATGTTCGGCAAGATAGGGGAAGGGCAGGGACGCGGTGGGCTCGATGACGTTCCAGTTGTTGGCGCCGGCTACAATGGCGTCGAGATCACTGGATACGGGCGCGCGCAGGCGCAACCGTTCGGTTTCGATCACGGCGGGCAAGGCATCTCTCAGGCACATCGGCGCTTGTCTCCGGCTGTCCAGTGCGCACGATCCAGCTTGCTGACAATATGGTCCACATTGTGCTGAAGCGCATGGGAGAAACGATATTGCCGCGCCACCGGCTGGAAACCGAGTTGGTTCGTCAAATGGAGGGACGCGCCGTTATCGTGCTGGGCACTGGCGATGATCTCCGTGCCGCCCTCGGCAAAATGCCAGTCTATGAGGCCACGCACCGCCTCCCTGCCATAGCCTCGCCCCCAATGGGGCCTGGCGATCCAGAAGCCGAGTTCCTCGTTCAGCGAGACACTCCCGATCAATCCCCTCTCAGGGTGCTCGATAATGAGGAATGGACAATCCGGCCGCGCCGCGGCGGCATGGCGCAGCCAATCGATAGCCATGCCCAGCGTGTAGGGCCAGGGCAGGGCGGTCAGCCAGCGCGCCACGGCATATTCGCCGATACCCAAGGCATAGCAGGGCGCATCCTCGGGGCGGGCGGCCCGCAATGTCAGCCGCTCGGTGCGCAACTCAATCATCGTCGAACTCCAGCAACAGGGTCACCATCTCGCGGCCGGCGAGATTGTTTTCCTTTTCGACGATTGTTCCGGTCTCTTTGAACCCGGCTTTGCGCAGCACGGCGCGCGAGGCAAGATTGTCGGTCAGCGCGCGGGACCGCAGCGCGGAGGCGCCGGCAGACCTTGCGGCAGCAACAAGTGCGATTGCTGCCTCGGTGGCAAACCCGCGTCCCCAGTGCTCCTCTGCGAGCCAATAGCCCAGCTCGGGCGCCTGGTTCTGGGAGAAGTGCAGGCCGACGATCCCGGTCAGGACGTGGTGATGATAGATGCCAAGGCAGAACTCCTCGGCGCTGGGCACGATCTCTTCGATGAAGAAGCGGGCATCGGCCTCCGCATAGGGGAATGGCAGGCGAGCCATCCATTTGTGGACGTTCTTGTTGTTGCAGTGTTTGGCGATCGCCGGGATATCCGCTGTGGTCGGCGTGGCGAGGACCAGACGGTCCGTCACGATGCGGAGGGGCAGGCGGTCCTTGGCGATGGTCACGGCAAAACTCCAGAACGGAAAAAGGGGAACCGGACGACCGGTTCCCCTTTTCGCTATTCGGTTGTGCCAAACGCTGCCGGGGAACAAGGTCTCCGGCGGGTTGTGGCCTGCCGGGTTACTCGGCGGCCTCTGCCGGGACGACAGACACGTGAACTTTATTGTTCGCACGGGTGCGGAACGCAACATTGCCGTCGATCAGGGCATAGATCGTGTGATCCTTGCCCAGGCCGACATTGTTGCCAACAGCCCACTTGGTGCCGCGCTGGCGGATGATGATGTTGCCGGCGACGACAGCTTCGCCACCAAACTTCTTCACGCCAAGACGACGGCCGGCGGTATCACGACCGTTGCGGGATGAACCGCCTGCTTTCTTATGTGCCATTGTCTAGCTCCTTATTCCTTATCGGCCTTCGGGGCGGCCTTCTTGGCCGGGGCCTTCTTTGCCGGCTTTTCAGCGGCAGCGTCGTCGGTCTTGGACGCAGCTGGCTTCTTGGCAGCAGCCTTCTTGGCGGGAGCTTCGTCAGCAACAGCAGCCGGAGCTTCTGCCTTGGCGGCAGCGGCCTGAATGGTCGGCTTTGCGCCGCCGGTCAGGATTTCGGTGATGCGAACGGTCGTCAGCTGCTGACGGTGACCGTTGCGGCGACGCGAATTATGGCGACGACGCTTCTTGAAGATGATGACGGTCTTCTGCTTCTTGGTCTCAACCAGCTCTGCAGCGACCACAGCGCCTTCCACCAGCGGAGCGCCGATGGTGTCGCCAACCATGAGGACCTGGTCGAAGGTGACGATGTCACCTGGGGCAGCGTCGAGTTTTTCGATCTTGATGACGTCGTTCGCAGCAACCTTGTACTGCTTACCGCCCGTCTTGATGACAGCGAAAGTCATATGTACACCGAATGGTTCAAACATCCGGTCCCTTTTCTGTCGCGCCCTGCGGCACCGCGGCTTGCCTGCCTGTTGCGGTTTCTCGGATGGGCCAAATGGCCGGCAGCCTCGAGCAGCGTTTTCAAACAAAACCAGTGCGCCGGACGGACCGGTGCACATGGATCGGGCGCTTATCGGGAAAACGGGCCCGAGAGTCAAGGTCTTTCGGGCCGTTCGTGGCGCTTGCGGCGGGCTCAGCCCTGGCCGTCCGGATACCAGTTCCGCAGGCGAAGCTCTGTGTGGTCGCCGATGCCGGCTTCGAGCGGTGACAGATCGCTCTCGCCATAATGATAGGGATAGAGAATTCTGGGCTTGAAGACATTGACCGCCTCGATTGCCTGCTCGGGCGTCATGGTAAAGGGCAGGTTCATCGGCAGGAAGGCCACCGCGATGTCCGTCAGCCCCAGCATGTCCTCGGTCGGCTCGGTGTCGCCCGCGACATAAATCTTGCTGTCGCCGAAATTTAGCACATAGCCGTTGCCAACGTTAACCGGGTGATAACGCATCCGGTCCTCGGTGGTATTGTGTGCGGCCACGGCCTTGACTGGTACGCCGTCGATTTCACCCTCATCGCCATTGGCCATGGCGGTGGCATTTGCCTTGAGGACCTCGGGCAGTTTCTCGAAGACATCGGCATTGGTGACAAGCGGCACAGAGCCGCCGATGGCCTCGAGGGTCGGCACATCGAAATGGTCGCCGTGGCCGTGTGTAATCAGGATCGCTGTCGGTGCGGGCAGGTTGGAATAGCGTTCGGCGCCGCCTACCGGGTCGACATAGAGAACCTTCTCGCCCCATTCGAGTACCAGGCTCGCATGGTCGACCGGATGGATGATGAGGTCTCCTGCGCTCGTCGAAATCGTGTCGGACACGCCCGTCTCCTGTGCCAGCACCGGCCCGGCGCGGCTTATTGACAGTACAATAGGCAAGCCGGCCAGGCCGGCAACAAGGCTGCGTCTGGTAACCACAACAAATCTCCCGTTTTGCATGCAGTTCGGCACCTTAGCCCAAGCGTGGGCATTGGCACGGTGCTGCACGCAATTGTGAGGCGAAGGGGCGATCGAGGATAGGACAGGCGCCCCTGCTGTAAGCGAACGCGCAGGGATTAAGTGGAAAGATGTCGTTTTTCCTGTGACGAGCGCGCACAAGGGGTGTTGCAGGCTGTCCATCCCTATGTCATAAGCCCCGCCGTATCGACCAGCCGCGATCCCTTTTTCGGGTTCGCTTTCGATCTCGCGGAGAGATGGCAGAGCGGTTGAATGCACCGCACTCGAAATGCGGCATAGGGGCAACTCTATCGGGGGTTCGAATCCCTCTCTCTCCGCCACTTATCCTCCCTGTTTAATTTCAGATTATCCTGGCCTCGTGGCCGGGTCATGCTGTTGCGCTCTGCTATTCCCATAGGAGGCGCGGCCAACGGTTTTGACGACCGGACGCTCTGCATCCTCGCATCGGTAAGGGCGAAGCGTCCTGAACGGCGCCACGTACTCTGGCGGATATTCGTCAACTGTTGACAGTTATCAGTTTAGTTGCATACTTGCTGGGACGTCCTCTGAGAGGGGTGTCGCGGTCTGCGAGGAGCAGACGGGCCGGCTGTGCACGAAACCAAAGGGAATGTCGTAAATGAAGCATTTTGGGCGAATCCACGGCCTGGCCGTAGCAGCATTGTTTGGCGCCTCGTCTCTCCTGGCCCTGACGGCAGCGGCATCTGCCGCGCCGGAAGAACTCACCATCGCGCTTTCCGGTGACATGCCGACGCTCGACCCGAGCAAGGACACATCGCCGATCGGGCTGAACATGCGCTTGAACGTGTTCAACGCGCTTACTGAAATCGGCCGCAACGGCGAAGTCATCCCCCAGATGGCCGAAAGCTGGACCGTCAGCGACGATCTGATCGAGTGGACCTTCAAGCTGCACGAAGGCATCAAGTTCCACGATGGCTCGTTGATGACCTCCGACGACGTGGTTTTCACCACGGAGAAGGTGCTGGCCGACGACACGTCTCCGGTGCGATCGTTCCTGCGCCTGGTCAAGACCGTCGAGGCCGTCGACGCGAACACCGTCAAGTTCTCGCTGACCCAGCCCTATGCGATGTTCGATCGCCAGATCAAATATCTCTACGTCATGTCGCGCGCCTATTTCGACAAGGTCGGCGATACCGGCTACGCAACCGCTCCGATCGGCACCGGCCCATACCGCCTGGCTGAATGGGTCAAGGATGACCGCATGGTCCTGGAAGCCTTCCCGGACTATTTTGGCGGCGAGCCAGCGGTCAAGAAGGGCATTTTCCGTCCAATCCCGTCCGACGCAGCCCGCGCAAATGCCGTCCTCTCCGGCGAAATCGACCTGGTGCCTAGCATTGCGCCGTCGCTGATGGACATGGTGGGTGGAAACCCGGATGTGCGCGTTGCCATTGCACCGGGCTACCGCGTCACCTTCCTTGAAATGAACCCGGATCTGGCCCCGTTCGACAATGCCAAGATTCGTCAGGCCGTGGACGTTGCCATCGACCGGCAGGCTATTGCCGAGCGTCTGATGCGCGGCACCGGCAAGGCAACCGGCAGCCTTATCCCGAGCTCCAATGGTGGTTTCGACGCCTCGCTCGAGCCGACTGCCTATGATCCGGCACTCGCCAAGCAGCTCGTCCAGGAAGCCGGCTATGATGGCACGCCCATCCCGCTCGACTACCCCAACAACAACTATCCGATGGCCAATGAAGTGGCGCAGGCCATTGCGGGCTATTTGACCGAGGCAGGGCTCAAGGTCCAGCTCAACCCGATGGAGTTCACGGCGTTCTTCCCCGCCTGGGTCCAGAACAAGATGAGCCCGATCTACTACTTTGCCTACGGCTCGTCGCAGTTCCACGCCGAGAACATTCTCGCAACCGTGTTCGAATCCGGCGGCCATCTCCGTCGCATCAACCCGGAGATCGACGTCCTCGTCAAAGCGCAGCGCGAAGAGCTCGACGAGACCAAGAAGAACGAGATGATCTCGCAGATCTGGCAGATCGCTGCCGAAGAGCGTCAATTCATCCCGCTCTACGAGATGCAGCAGGTCTACGCGGTCAAGGCCGACATCGAATACACGCCTTACCCCGATGAGGTCGTGCGTCTTTATACATTCGAGTAGTTCTGCTCGAATTGGATCTCGAATGGGCTGGCCGTGTGCCAGCCCATTTTTCTTTGGGGTCCTTGAGGGTGGCAAAGGCCACGTGCTTACAAAAACAAAAAAGCCCGGCTGAGCCGGGCTTTTTGATATCAAGATGAAGCTATTGATCGAGGGTGAAGAGATTGCCAGGGCTCATAATGCCGCTGGGGTCAAACTGCTTCTTGAGAGCGTCGAACAGCGTCCGGACAGCGGGAGAGCGCGTCTCCATGAAGGGATATTTGCGGCCGATCTGCATGTGCACACCGCCAAGCTGGCGCCATTCCGCCAAGATGTCCTTGGTCAGGATTTTCAGCCGTTCGCGCGTTTTTGGGTTGTCGGGCCGTTGGCGCAGGGCAGCTTTCTGCGCCTCGCTCATGAAGCTGAGGTGAAGTGGCAGTGGCGCGTCCGACCAGCGGATCAGAGTTTCAACCCCAACGCCGGAGGGGCCGTGGGTCGACAGCAGGTAGCCGTGTGAAATCCCGTGCGCCTTGAGGTCTGCCGCGTCGCGCTGAAAGATCGCTTCGGTGCGGTTAAAGCACTCGCCCCCGGAGGAATTGGGCACGACTGTGTGCAACCACGCCATCCGCTTGCCCGACGGTGTCAGGAGCCCCGACATGGGCGGAAAAGGCATGTTGCGCATGATGCGCGGGATAGAGGCGGGGATCTCCCGACCACCGGCATCGCGGGCTATTGCGCGCACGCGCCGCGCACGGCGATCTGCATCGTGCTGGTCGCCACCTTCGACCACGGTATTCATCAGGTAGCCAATTTTCTTGGCAAAGCGCCGGCCGTGCAAGGCGATCAGCGTTGCGTCACGCACGCCGGCGGTGAGGCTGGACGCGCCCTTGACGACCTCGAGAGCGATCTTGATGTCAGCGATCAGGCCTTCGCTGACCATGCGGGACTGGGCCGAGAACGGATCCATACCCTGGCATTCGGTGGCCAGCATTTCGGCCCCGATCTGGCCCATCGCGCCCATTTGGGCGGCCGGGTCGTCGAAGGAGAAGCTGACATAAGCCTCGCCTTTCGAGGCTGGGATGAGCTGCAGGGTGATCGAAGTCTTGATGCCGAAGGCGCCACAGTCTCCGAGGAAGATGCCGGTGATGTCGGGGCCGTAGTTCCGGAAGAAGGGGCCGGTGTTTTCGCCCCCTGCGGATCCGGTCACCACCACCTCGCCCGCGCCTGTGACAACCCGCATGCCGATGACGGATTCTGCAGAGCTGCCGCGAGAGGCAGAGCCGAAGAATTTTGCGCCTTGCGAGACCGAGGCGCCAATAGTCGCGTGGCGTCCGGAGAACGTGCCCCAGAACGGGGTCGTCAGGCCCAGAGGGCGCAGGGCTTCGCGCAGGGCGGACCAGGTGACGCCGGGCTGCACCGTTACATAGCGGTCTGTCGCGTTGAGCTCGATGATGGCATCGAGCCCCGACATGTCGATGAGCGCGCATCCGGGGCGGTTCGGCAGATAGCCCGAGCTGTAGGACAGACCGCCACCCCTGACATAGAGCCCGACGCCAAGATCCCGCGCGGCGCTCACCAGCTTTACGACGTCGTCCTCGTCACGCGGGCGGAACACAGCTTCCGGGGCGTGGGGGGCATTATAGAAGACGTCGGTGGCGTATAGCGCCAAATCTTCCGTAACGACCGGAACATTAGACAGGCTGGCGATCAAGCGAGCCACGGGGGCAGGGGTGGTGCTCACGAAGGATTTCCTAGGTGTTGAGGCTGCGGCGCAAATAGCGCCCATGTCCGGCGGTGGATCCGACCATTTGACCGTCACGGTAGACCTCGACGCCCCGAACGAGCGTGTTGGTGACCCGGCCGGTGAATTCGCGCCCCTCGTAGATGCTGTATCCGGCGTTGCTCTTCACGTCGTCCCGCTGCAGCGTATAGGTCGCTTCAAGATCGACCAGCACGATATCGGCATCAAAGCCCGGTGCCAGGGCGCCCTTGCGGCCCCAGAGGCCCATTGCCTTGGCGGGTTTTTCGCTGACCAGCGAAACGATGCGCTCGATGGAGACGCCACGACGATGGTGTCCCTCGGTCAGCATGACCGGCAGGATAGTCTCGACGCCCGGGCAGCCGGGGGAGGCCTTCCAGATGCCGCCCTCCTTGCTGGCAAAGCCGCGATGGACGTGGTCGGAAGCGATGGTGTCGATCGCGCCGGACTGGATGCCCCGCCACAGGGCATCGCAATCTTCTGCCTCGCGAAGCGGCGGGTTGATCTTGCCGACACTGCCCTTTTCCCAGGATGTGTCGTGGGTGAGGTAGTGCGGGCAGGTTTCGACGGTGATGTCGACACCATCCCTGCGGGCTGCGATGGCTGCGTCGAGGGCCTCGCCCGAAGAGGTGTGCACCATATAGATCGGCGCGCCGGCGGCATGGGCGAGGCGTGCGGAGCGCTGGATGGCATCGGCCTCCACGAAGGGCGGACGGGACTCGTTCCACGATGCCAGTCCGTTGGTGCCCTCAGGATCCTTTGCCATCACCTGATTGCGCAGAAAGTGCACGACCTCGATGTTTTCGGGATGCGGGCAAACGAGGCCGCCGTGCTCGGCGCAGGCCTGGGCGAGACGGAAGAGGAAGGCGTCGTCGATGTCGGGCAGGCCGAGGCGCTGGCCCTCGCCGCCGCGATTGTTCATGAAGATCTTGAAGCTGGGGACGCCGTAATCGGCGATATAGGCCGGGATCTGCGCCAGCTGTTCTTCGGTGGAAATAATCAGGTGGTAGCCGAAATCGATATGGCTGCCTGCTTCCGTCACAGTCCGGATCTCGTCGAAGATCTCCGAATGTTCCTTGGCCGAGAGTATGTAGGGAATGATGGTGGTCACGCCGCCGCTGGCAGCGGCGGACGTTTCGCTCTGGGCGTCTGCGGCTTCGCGCGGGAACGAGATGTCGTTGCCATGCCCGAGATGCACGTGAACGTCGAGCGCCCCTGGCAGCACGAGGCGGCCGGTGGCATCGAGGCGGTCGCTTGCCTGCGCGTCGCCGCCGGGCTCGAGGATTGCGGCCACGCGACCATCCCTCACGGCGATGTCGAGCAGGGCAGGAGGCTGGCCAGGCAAGGCAACCATGCCGCCATGAATAATCAAATCATACATGTGTCTCTCCTCAACTGGCCACTGCCTGCGCTTCAGGTGTAGCGCTTCTCCATTTCGTCGAAGTCGCCCTTGCGGACGGCGTTCTGGCGCATTTCAAAGCTTGCGAGCTGGTCCTTGACGGTTTCCAGCGATCCGGTCTTGAGCAATTCGCCCAGGACATTGTGCACGGACAAAAGCGCTGCCTGCAGTGCGGCATTGGCATAGAGCCCGGCGCCGAAGCCGTATTCCTTCAGTTTCGCCTGGTCGACCGGGGGCGTCTTGCCGCCAAAGACGTAGTTGAAGATCTGTGGGACCGGAAGCTCGCGGGCCACGCGTTCGATATCCTGCAGGTTCACGGGGGCCTCGACGAAGGTTACGTCGGCACCCGCCTCGATATAGCGGTGTGCACGGTCCATCGCATCTTCGATGCCGTTGACCGCGATCGCGTCGGTGCGCGCGATGATCTGGAAATCACCGTCCTGACGGGCGTCAGCGGCGGCCTTGATCTTCTGGATCATCTCATCGGCAGGAATGACGCCCTTGCCGGAGAAGTGCCCGCACTTCTTGGGGAAGTTCTGGTCTTCGAGCTGTATGCCGGCGGCACCTGCGCGTTCATAGGTGCGCACGGTCCGGTAGGTGTTCACCGGATTGCCGAAGCCGGTGTCACCGTCAACGAGCAAGGGGATGTTTACAGTATCGGCGATGACGGCGATGTGCTGCGCCATTTCCGACATGGTGATGAGTCCGACGTCAGGGACACCGAGATACATATTGGTAACACCAGCGCCGGTGATATAGGCGCATTCATAACCCAACTCTTGGATTACGTTGGCGAAAAGCGCATTCGGCGCTCCCGGCATAAGCACGGCTTCTCGGCGAGCCAAAATGCTTTTGAGCCGTGTCGCTGGTTTGGTCACGCTTGTCTCCTTGCGTCCGCATAATGAGCCGTTCCCACAACGGCGCATCCGATCTAGATATGACTAGACACAATCTCTGACGTATGTTGTAAACTGTCAACAGTTGATGGCGCATGAGGTCCTTGTGAGGGCGAATTTCGGAGGAATAGCGCATGACTGTGTTAGAGATGCACCCTCGGGCCTCCGCATCCGCCGTGCGAGGATTCGTGACGGTCGATGGCCGTCGCCTCCACTACATCCGTCAGGGCAATGGCCCCGCAATTGTCATGCTGCATGCCAGCCCCTGTTCGGCAAAGGTCATGTCGGACCTGCAGCTGCGCTGGGGAGCCGAGTTCACCACCTTTGCCTTCGACCTCCCGGGATTCGGACTGTCTCAGCCTCCAGACGGGCATATCACCATCCCGGTTCTTGCCGAGATAATCATCGCTGGAATGCGCGCGCTCGGCATCGAGCAGGCTGCTCTGTACGGGCGGCACACCGGCGCCAGCGTTTGCCTCGAGATGGCAGTGAACCACCCAGCGATGGTTTCCATGCTGCTGACTGACGGCCTGCCGATCTTTGCAGCGCCCTATACCGACGAGCGGCTTGCCCAATATCTTCCTCCGATCGAACCGCGTTGGGATGGTGGGCATCTCACCTGGGCCTATTTCCGCTATCGCGAGCAGCACATGTTCTGGCCGTGGGATTATTCGGTCCTGGAGCACCGCGCCGACGCCGACCTGCCCGATGTCCAGTTCCTGCATCGCGGTGCAGTGGAGTTGCTCGAGGCCGCCGATACCTATGCCCAGACCTATCAGGCCGCATTCCGCTACGAGACCTTACCCTTGGTCGACAAGGTGGACGTGCCCGTCTTCTGGGGCAATCGCCCGGGGGATAGCCAGTTCAAGACCATTCCGCGTTATCCCGCTGCCGCACCCATCCATGTCATGGACCGGGATCCAAAGATTGCCCTTGAGCAGGAACTCGAATTGCTGCGCCTGCACAAGGCCGCAGGTGTCGTTCCAGATTATTTCTCGGGCTTCGAGGCTTCGGCGCTGCCAATGTCTCTTGAGGACTATATCGTTACCCGTCACGGCTGTGTCCGGGTCATTGGCGCCGGATTGCAGCGCGATGGCGTGCCGCTGATCTTTCTGCACGACCTGCCGGGCGGCATTGACCTGCACCGCGAAGAAATCGAGCGCCTCGCCGAGGATCGTCCGGTGGTTGCCTTGGAACTGGCGGGCAATGGCGAGTCCTTCGTGGCAAGCGCGCCCAGCCATGCAATATGGCTCGAGCAGATCGAGGATGTGCGGACCACCCTTGGTTGGGGCGAAGTGGCGCTTTATGCGCATGGGACGTCTGCGGCCCTCGCCCTCGATTTCGCTGGTCGGCATGCCGATCAGGTTGGAGAACTCATCCTGCGTTCGCCGCCAGTTCTTTCTGCCGACGAGCGCGCGCTGTTCAGCGCCCAGTATGCGCCCGATATCACCCCGAGTGAGGATGGCGGCTATTTGCTGCGTCTCTGGCACCATCTGCGCGACCAGGAATTGTGGTATCCGCATTTCCGCAGGGATCATGCGTCACGCCGCACCGCGCCGCCGCGTATCGATCCTGCATGGCTCACCCGTCGGGCGGTGACCCTGCTCAAGCAGCCTGAGCATTACGCGCCGATCTGGCAGGCTGTGCTTGGTCATGATTTGGGTGCGGCACTCGGCGGCATCTCGGTGCCTGTGCGTGTGATCGTCGATCCCAGCGACATTTTCGCCGGCACTGCTGCCGGCCTTGCAAGCGGGTCTGTGCCCGCGGCCGTTTCAGAATAGAAATTTCATCGGAGAATATCATGACCATCGATGCCTCTAACTACACATTGCCGGATATCCAGCGGCAGCCTTTGGAGGCAGTGCGTGCGTTGCAGAACAGTTTGCTGCGCCAGATGGTCGAGATTTGCTACGAGCATCATCCCTTCTATTCCAAGCAGATGCGTGATCTGGGACTGACGCCCGCCGACATCCAGAATGTCGATGACCTGCAAAAGCTCCCCCCATCCTCGAAGACCGATTTCCTCGCCGACCCTGAAGCGTTTCGTCTACGCCCCGAGGGCCTTCCGGCCTCCGAAGCGACCTTGTGGAAGATCATCTATACCACCGGCACCACCACTGGCCGTCCGGCGCCGATCTTCGTGACCAACCATGACCACTTCGCCTACCAGGATTTGTTCCGCACGCGGCAGGATCTGATCGGCCTCAAGAATACCGATTTGATCGCCAACCTCTTCCCCCAGACCTCTTTCCCGATGGGCGCTTATTCGCGCGGCCCGGACGAGGCGGCTGCAGTCGGTGCGGCGATGCTGATCGCCAATACCGGTCGTGTCGACCACTATTACCCGGTCAACCGGAGCACGGACGAGGCTGTCGAAGCCATCGCCCGTCACAAGGCGACCGTCGTCTGGGGTGTTGCCGGCTTCGTCCGCCGCGTGCTGCTGCGCGCGGCAGAATTGGGGGCCGACTTTACCAATGTCCGCATGGTCATGACCACGGGCGAGGCCGCCTCTCCCGCGATGCGCGAAGACCTCCGTCTGCGCATGCGCAATCTCAACTGCGCCGATACCCTGATCGTCAATCGCTACGGCTCGACCGAACAGGGCGGCACCATGGTGGAATGCTGTGATGGCTCGGGCTTCCATAGCTCGCTGCCCGATCAGGTCTTCCACGAAGTGGTCGATCCGGAGACCGGCGCGCGCCTTCCCGATGGCGAAAACGGCATGCTGGCGATCACGCATCTCAACCGCCGCGGCACGGTGTTCCTGCGCTACAAGGTTGGCGATATGGGTGCTCTCGACCACACCGCCTGTCCGCATTGCGGTCGCACCACGGTTCGCCTGTCGTCCAAGCCGGTTCGCACCGGCGACATCATCAAGATCAAGGGCGCGCTGGTCAATCTGGGCAATCTCAAAGCCGAGCTCGACAAGATCGAGCAGCTTGAGGAGTACCAGATCGTCGTCACTTCGGAGTCGGAAACCGATCCGTTCTCTCCTGACGTCTTGTTGGTGCGCCTTGCCCCGGTGGCGGGTTCGGCCGAAAATTTTGGCTCCGAGATCGCAACGCTGGTCACCAAGCTGACAAACCTGCGGCCCCGCATCGAGCTGGCAACCCGTGACGAGATTTTCGATCCTGTGACGATGGCCAAGCCGCGCCGCATTCTCGACCGCCGTCAGGGTCGATGAGCGCACCAAGCGATGCCCTGTTGCTGAGGCGGCAGGGCCCCGTCGCCACCATCACCCTCAATCATCCCGAGCGCGCCAACGCGCTCGACCCCGGCGAATTTCATGCTCTGGCTGCGCTTCTGCAATCAGTGGGGGCGGATCCCGATGTTAAAGTCGTCGTGCTGACGGGGCAGGGGGAACGTGCGTTTTGTGCGGGCCTCAATCTGGCCGATCGGGATGCGATCCGGGCCGATATTGCGTCGGCTGGGCCGACAGGCCTCGGGGCGGTCCTGCGCGTTGCCTTTGGTCTCGAGGTTCCGTTGATCGCGCGTCTCAATGGTTCGTGCGTTGCCGGGGGCATGGGGCTTCTGGGTGCATGCGACTATGCGATATCGGTTCCGACGGCGCGTTACGGCCTGCCTGAAATCCACCATGGCATGATCCCGCATGTGGCCCTCGCCGGGCTGCGCGGGCGGGCGCGGGACGAGTTTCTCGACGAATGCGCCCGTACCGGTGACCTGATCGACGCCCGCACCGCGCTGACTGCCGGATTGATCGACGAGCTGTGCGAGCGCCAAGAGCTGGACGCTGCAATCGACATGTTCTTGACCGCAGTCCTCGCCGGATTGACGCCGGTGCGAATGCAGCGGCGGCTCGCTGCGGACATGGTTGGCGTGCACGACCGGCTTGCAGCTGCCGATCTTGCAGCACGCTTGAGTGCTAAATCGTCGACAGTCGACAGTATTGATGATATTTCTTAGTTTCGGCTTATAGGAGGCCACTTTGGCAGATACATACCAGTTTGACCCCAGCACCACCCAAGACGGCTATGGGGCCATCGACATCGTGGTCAATTTCTACACGCCGCAGGTGATTGCGGAAAAGCGCGTTCCGACGGACGAGAATTTCCGCGACCAAGTGCGCATGGCCGACGACCATCGCCGGGGCCTGACGCCAGAGCAATACATTGAAAAGATGGATCGTGCAGGCATCGAGCGCTCGCTGCTGATCGCTGCCCGTTGCGGTGATCGCCGCATGAGCACTTCCACCGAGATCCCATACGAATATGTCCATGAGGCGGTGCAGAAGTATCCGCATCGCTATTCCGGCGTCGCCGGCATCAATCCGTTGCTTGGTATCGCCGGACTCAAGGAACTCGACTACGCGGTCAACGAGCTCGGCTTTGTCGGCGCTCATCTTTATCCGCATTGGTTCGGCCAGGCGCCGGATGCGGCCATCTACTACCCTTATTACGCGCGCTGTGCCGAGCTGGGCATTCCGATCATGATGCAGGTGGGGCACTGCCTCGTCTACCGCACGGATAACCGTCTTGCCACGGTCGCAAAGCCAATGATGCTCGACCGGATTGCCATCGACTTCCCCGAGTTGACCATTATCGGCATTCATCTGGGCTACCCATGGACCGAAGAGATGATCTCGGTCGCGACCAAGCACAAGAATGTCTATATGGCGGGTGATGCCTATGCGCCCAAGCATTGGGGCGCGTCGGCTGTGCATTTTGCCAATACTTTTGGCCAAGACAAATTCCTGTTCGGCACAGATTGGTGGGTTATTGACCCCGAACGTGCCGTCAAGGAAGTGGACGAGCTGAATTTTCGGCCGCATTCCAAGCGAAAAGTTATGCGCGACAACGCCTTGAAGGTTTTCAACTTGCCAGGTGATGTCGCCTGACGCCACACTTTGTACTTGGTGGCGCCATAGATTGTAGTAAACAGTCTGCCAGGAAATGGCGCCGCCCGTAAAAGCGCTGCCATCGGGGGAGCAAGTATGAGTACGATACAACCGATTGTAGGTGCCTCGCTGAGTTCAGAGGCATTGGACATGGTGGTTGCCGCGATCACGTCGGGCGAGTTCCTTCCTGGGGCTCGCCTGTCAGAAGCTGAGTTGGCTCGGCGCCTCGGGATTAGCCGGGGACCTCTGCGCGAGGCTCTCGGTCGTCTCGAAGGTCGTCTGGTCACGCGCACGCCCCGCATCGGCGTGCGGGTCATCGAGTTGTCCAAGCAGAATATCATCGATCTTTTCTATGCCCGCGAGGCGCTTGAAGGGATGGGTGCCCGGCTTGCGTGCGAGCGCTTGTCCGACAACGAGATCGCCAAATTGCGGGAATTGCTCAATACGGATCGGGCGCAGCCAGAGGTTGCCGCGGGTGCCGCCTATTCGCCGCGCTCGCTGGACGACGATTTTCATCTCTCCATCATCAAAGCGGCGGAGTGCGATCAGATCGAACGCTTGTTGATGGATCAGATCTATTATCAGCTTCGCATTCATCGCCGCAAATCGAGCACACTTCCGGGCCGTGCGCGTGCCGCCCTGGTGGAGCACGAGAATATCGTCATGGCGATGGAAGCCCGTGATCCCGACCAGGCCGAGAAGGCGATGCGCACGCATCTTCGCAACGCCCGCCTGAGCGCCATGGCGGCGTTCGAGTAGCGCCTGATAACTGTTGACAGTTCACACTTTTGGCACTTGAATCGGGCAAGTCATTAGCCGCGATTTCATGGAGTCAGCAGTGAGCGAAAATATCTGGGACGGGGTCATTCCACAGGACGAAGTCGACGCCTATGAGGCCGCCGGCTTCGGACGGGCGAGTGGCGTGGGCAGCAAGCCTGCGCTTCTGATTATCGACGTGCAGTACCGCACCGTCGGCACCGAACCAAAGCCGTTCTGGGAATCGATCAAGGAATTCCCGACCTCGTGCGGTGAAGTCGGCTGGCAAGCCGTCGCGCAGATCGAAAAGCTGGTTGCCCAGTTCCGCGAAAAGGGCTGGCCGATCATCTATCCCTATGTTGCGCCAAAAGAGAACTTCGACACCGGTCGCCTCGCTGCCAAGGTGCCTGCCCTGATGGGTGTTGCCGCCAAGGGCTACGAATTCGTGCCGCCAGTGGCGCCTCAGCCCGGCGATATTCTCCTTCCCAAGCGTCACCCCAGCGCCTTCTTTGGCACGCCTCTCGTGAGCTATCTGGTGGAGCGCGGCATCGACACGCTGGTCGTGACCGGGTGCACCACCAGCGGGTGCGTGCGCGGCAGCGTAGTCGACGGCTTCGCCTATAATTATCGCGTGGTCGTGCCACACGACGCCGTCTATGACCGCTCGCTGACATCTCATAAGGTCAATCTTTTCGACATGAACGCGAAATATGCCGACGTCATGTCGACAGACGAAGCTGTTTCCGCCCTGTCCAAGGTCGATGCCGCCTCGTAACATTTGCGGACACAGTAAATAAAAAGGGCCCGGCAGAGTGATCTGCCGGGCCCTTTGTCATACTGGAGATCCGATCCGATTAGAGCGGCGCCGCCACGGATTTGGTTTCGAGATAGGCGTTGAACATCTCTTCGCCCTTCTCGCGCCCCCAGCCGGACTGGCGGAAGCCGCCGAATGGCAGCGCACTGTCGCCGACGAAGTGCCGGTTGATACCGATCGTGCCAGCGCGGACCCGTGCCGCCATCTTGTGTGCCAGGGAGAAATCCTTGGTGAAGATACTGGCAGCGAGGCCATAGACGCTGGAGTTGGCCTCTGCGGCGATGGCGTCGAGATCGTCGTCGCCAAAGCGCAGTGCCGATAGGACCGGACCGAACACTTCTTCGCGCACAATGCTCGAGTCAGGGGTCAGATTGGCCAGGATGGTCGGCTGATAGTAATAGCCGTCGCCCTCGATGGCGGATGCGCCGGTGATAACCGAAGCGCCATCCCGAACCGCGCGCTCGGTCATGCCGGCAACGCGGTCACGGTGCGCCGCAGTGATCAGCGGGCCCATATTGGTTGCGGGATCGAGGCCGTAGCCGACCTTGAGCTTGCCAGCGGCTTCTGCAACGCCTTCCAGCACGCGGTCGAAGGCCTTCTCGTGCACGTAAAGGCGTGAACCGGCGGTGCAGATCTGGCCGGCGCCGGAGAAGATGCCCGCGGCGATGGCCGGGATGGCGGCTGAGAGGTCGGCATCGGGAAAGACGATGACCGGACTCTTGCCGCCCAGTTCAAGGGTGACGCGCTTGAAATTGGACTGCGCTGCCGCAACGGCGATGGCGCGGCCGACCCCGGTCGACCCGGTGAAGGCGATCTTGTCGACGTCCTGATGCGACGACAGGGCGCTGCCCACTTCGGCGCCGCCGAGGACGACGTTGAACACACCCTCGGGAATGCCGGCTTCGATGGCCAGTTCAGCCAGATAGATGGCGGTAAGAGGTGTCTGCTCTGCCGGCTTGAGCACAATGGTGCAACCGGTTGCCAGCGCGGGCGCGAGCTTCCACGCCGCCATCATGAGCGGGCCGTTCCACGGCACGATCTGGGCGACGACGCCCACGGGATCCCGTAGCGTATAGGCATGCCATTCGCCCGGAGCGGACACTGGAATGGTGCGGCCCAGCAGCTTTGTCGGCCAACCGGCAGCATATCGGAGAAGGTCCACCGATGTGCCGATGTGACCGAGCTTGGCGGCGCCGATCGGCAGTCCGGCGTTAAGTGATTCCAGTTCCGCCAGGACCTGGGTGTGTTCCTCGATGAGATCGGCGAATTTCCACATCACGCGCGAGCGCATGTTGGGCTTCATATCCCGCCATGCGCCCTTGGTGAAGGCGGCTCGCGCTGCGCTGACGGCGCTGTCGACATCGGAGCTGGTGCCGGTCGGAACCTGCGTCAGCAGGCTGCCGCGACCCGGATCCATGACGTTGGACTGGGCTGCGCCGGCGGGGATGACGATCTTGCCGTTGATGAAGTGGCCGAGCTGGCGCGCCAGAAAGGCGCGCGTTGCCGGCTGCAACTCGGGGAGTTGTGCAGTCATGGATTAGACCTCGGCGTGAAAGTCGATGATCTGGCGCACAGGCGTGCCGCCATAGAGGTTCTTGAAGCCATCGTTGACCTGCTCCAGTTCGATCCGGTCGCTGATCAGGTGATCGAGCTTGAGGCGGCCCTGCTTGTAGAAGTTGAGCAGGTTCGGGATGTCGACGCGGAACTGGTTCGAACCCATGGACGAGCCCTGGATCTTCCGGTCCTTGATGAACAGCGAGCCTTCGAACTCAAGCTTGGAGCCGGGCTTGAACATGCCGAGCAGCGTGGCGGTGCCGCCCATGCGCAGCATGCGGAAGGCTTGGTCCGCAGTGACCTGGAGGCCAAGTGCTTCAAACGAATAGTGCACGCCGCCCTTGGTCAATTCCATCACCTGGCCGACGGGGTCAATGTCGGTGGCGTTGATAACGTCGGTCGCGCCGAGCTGCTTGGCGAGCTCGAGCTTGCTGTCCAGACGGTCGATGGCGATGATGCGTCCGGCACCCGCCAGCAGCGCACCGGAAATAACGGAGAGGCCAACGCCGCCGCAACCGATCACGGCGACAGTCGAGCCGGGCTTCACCTTGGCGGCATGGATCACGGCGCCAACGCCTGTCAGGACACCGCAGCCGACGAGGGCAGCGCGGTCGAGCGGCAGGTCACGGTCGATCTTCACCACGGCGTTTTCATGCACCAGCATCTGCTCGGCGAAGGCGGAGAGGTTGGAGGACTGATGAATCACCTCGCCATTGAGGAACATGCGGCGGGCAACGCCGGCGGGCAGCTTGGGTGTGTCGGATTCGCACAGGCTGGGGTGGCCGGTGGTGCACTGCGCGCAGGTGCCGCAGAAGACAGAGAGACAGCCAACGACATGATCGCCCGGCTTCACGTGGGTAACATCCTCGCCCACCGCTTCCACGATGCCCGACGCCTCGTGACCAGGAATATAGGGCATTGGATGAGGATAGGTGCCGTCAGCGAAGTGAAGATCTGAGTGGCAGATGCCGGCGTAAGCTGTGCGGATAAGCACTTCACGGCTCTTCGGCTTCTCGATCGTGACGTTCTCGATCGTCATCGGCTCGCCAGCTTTCCAAACGACTGCTGCTTTCATGTCCTGTCCTTTTTCTGTAGACCGTCGCTCTGAGCGATGCCCCTGTGGGGCAGCTCACCACTCCGGAATACGCTAAAGGCGAAACCTGTCATTGTCTACTGTTGACAGTTTTCGGATCGCGTTTTAGCCTTTCTCATGTTCAGCTTGGCATGGAGTGAATTGCGCAAAGGCAATTTCGGTCCAGCTGGCGTGTAGGAGGCGATATGGCAGGCTTTATCTTCAAGCGGCTGTTGCAGTCAGTTCTGACGATAGCGGGAGTGATTACCGCGGCGTTTTTCCTGACGCGACTGGCGGGCGATCCGTCCGTTTTGCTCTTGCCGCCGGAGGCATCGCCGGAAGACGCCGCGCGACTGCGCTCGGCGCTCGGCCTCGATCAGCCGCTGTTCATCCAGTACCTGCTGTTCATGGGAAATGCGATGACCGGTGATTTCGGCATGTCCTTACGACAAGCCGTGCCCGCCATGGATCTGGTACTCGAGCGTGTCCCGGCAACCATGGAACTCGCCGTCGCATCATTTGCAGTCGGCATCGGATTGGCGTTTGTCCTCGGTATTTTGATGCGATTGACGCGCCAGGGATGGGTGCGTGACGTCATTACCTGGGCGGCGCTTGGGCGGCAGGCCATTCCGGTCTTTTCGTTCGGCCTGGTGATGATCCTCATATTCTCGGTCTGGCTCAGGTGGCTGCCGTCCTACGGACGCGGTACATTTGCGCACCTCATACTTCCGGCGCTGACCCTGGGGACGTACGAGTTGGCGCTCTATCTGCGCCTCTTCAATGCCTCCCTCTCGGCCGAGCAGCGCAACGACTATGTCCGCACCGCCTATGCAAAGGGGCAGGGGCGCATCCAGGTCCTTCTCAAGCACATGCTGCCCAATGCCCTGCTGCCCCTGATCACCGTAGCCGGCATCAATCTGGGCATGCTGCTGGGCGGGACGGTGGTTACAGAGACCGTTTTCAGCTGGCCCGGCGTCGGCCGCCTGATCGTGCAATCGGTCAGCCAGCGCGACTTCCCCGTCATTGTGGCCGGGGTGTTCCTCATCTCGCTCGTCTTTGTCGTCATCAACCTGATCGTCGATATCCTCTACGGATTTCTCGATCCCCGCGTGAGGCTCAATTGATGGCCCGAATTTCATTTTCCCAGGCGACGGCCGGCGTGCTGCTGCTTGTTATGGCCATCCTGGTCATCCTCATTCCGCTGCTGCCGGGCTATGATCCCTATACCCAGGATCTGGGAGCGACATTGTTGCCCATGGGCGGGACTTCCTTCGATGGGAAGACCTTCCTGCTGGGAACCGACACGCTGGGCCGCGATCTTCTTTCCCGGCTGGCTCTTGCCGGTCAGGTGTCCACGCTGATCGGTCTTGGCGCCGTGGCCGTGAGCCTGGTCCTGGGTGTCACCCTCGGCCTCATCGCTGGATATTTTCGCGGTCCTGTCGAAGCCGTAATCATGGGCCTTGCGGACCTCCAGCTCTCCATCCCGCGGGTGCTGCTGCTCATCGCTGTTACCGCCATCGTCGGGCCGAGTGTTTTCAACCTGGCCATTCTGCTTGGCCTGACCAGTTGGGTCGCCTATGGCCGCGTGGCGCGCGGGATGACCCTGAGCCTGCGCGAGCGTGAGTTCATTCTCTCTGCCCGCGTCCAGGGGGCGTCCGCGACCTGGAACATACGCCAGCATCTGCTGCCCAATGTGCTGCCACAAATGCTGATCGTGGGCTCCTACGAATTCGGCATGATCATTGTGCTCGAGGCTTCTCTCAGCTATCTCGGTCTCGGTGTTCAACCGCCACTCCCCAGTTGGGGCATGATGGTTTCGGAAGGGCAGAACTATCTTTCCCTCGCGCCGCACCTGGCCATGCTCCCGAGTATCGCCCTGTTCATTCTGGTCGCCGGATTCCAGTTCCTGTCCCAGGCCTTCACCAAGGAAAACGATCTGGAGATGGTGTCATGACGCTTGCAACAGCGCCTGCCGTTTCGACGGCTCCTGCTACCGTCCTGAGCGTTCGAAACCTCTCCATCAACGCCAAAGCGGCCGATGGCGGCGTCATCGAACTGGTCCGCGATGTCTCCTTCGACGTCTATGAGAACGAAGTCCTCGGCATTGTCGGCGAGTCCGGTTCGGGCAAGAGCCTGACCATGCTGGCCGTGCTCGGCCTGCTTGGCCCCGGCCTCAGCATTGCCGGAGGCAGCATCGTACTGCGCGGCCAGGAGTTGACGAGCCTCAGCTTTGCCGAACTGCGCAAGGTCCGGGGCAAGTCGGTCTCGATCATCTTCCAGGACCCACTGACCACGCTGAACCCGGTGCTCAAGATCGGCGACCAGATCGCCGAGGCGATCCGGCTGCACAATCCGAAAAAATCGGGCGCCGAGATCCAGGCGCGCGTCATCGAGTTGCTGTCGCTCGTGGGTATCCCCAACCCCGAACGCCGTGCGACCCAGTTTCCGAACGAGTTTTCGGGCGGCATGCGCCAGCGCGTGGTCATCGCCATGGCCATGGCCAATGAGCCGGACCTGCTGATTGCCGACGAGCCGACCACGGCGCTCGACGTCACTATCCAGGCCCAGGTGATGAAAGTGTTGGCCGAAGTGCGCGCCCGTACCGGCGCGGCCATGGTGCTGATCACCCACGACCTTGGACTCGTCTCCGAATATGCGGATCGCCTCGCGGTCATGTATTCCGGCCGCGTCGTCGAACAGGCGCCCGGCAGCAAGCTGTTCGATACGCCTGAGCACCCGTATACCGCGGGCCTGATCGCCAGCCTGCCCAAGGTCGACCAAAAGGTTTCCGCGCTCTATTCGATCCCGGGCTTTGTTCCCGATCCCCGCAAGCGTCCGCAGGGCTGTGCGTTCCAGCCGCGTTGCGCCATCGGCCAGAACCGGCCCGAATGCAGCGCGTCGGACCCGGCATTGCGCGCCACCGACAGTGATCGCAACGTGGCGTGCCATTTCGCCGAGGTGACCCCTGACTGGCTGGCCGAACAGCGGGCACTGAGTGCCGCGCCGGTCGATCATGTCGCTGCAAACGATGCGGATACCCAGCTGAAATCGGCGCTCAAGGTCGAGCACCTCAACAAGGTCTTCAACGTGCGCGGAAAGGCATTCCGCCCGCACAAGCTGCATGCCCTGCGCGACATTTCCTTCGATCTCAAGAGCGGCAAGACGCTCGGGATTGTGGGCGAATCCGGTTGCGGCAAGTCCACGTTGGCGCGCGTGCTGCTGCGCCTGGCCGAGGCCAGTGGCGGGGAGGTCTATCTCAACGGCGAGCCATTCTTCACGCTCCGCGGACAGGCCCTGCGTAACAAGCGCAAGGAACTGCAGGTGGTCTTCCAGGACCCCTATTCCTCGCTCGATCCGCGCATGACCATTCATGACGTGATCGCCGAGCCGCTGCGGATTTCGGGTAATTACAGCCGTGCGCGGGTCAACGAGCTGCTCGAATATGTGGGTCTGCCGCCTGAGGCCGGTCTGCGCCGTTCGCCCGAATTTTCCGGCGGACAGCGCCAGCGTATCGCCATTGCGCGCTCGCTTGCGCTTAATCCGGATGTGCTTATTCTGGACGAAGCGGTGTCGGCGCTGGACGTTTCGATCCAGGCGCAGGTCATCAACCTCTTGATGAAGCTCCAGAAAGACCTCGGACTGACCTATGTGTTCATCTCGCACGATCTGTCCGTGGTGCGTCACATCTCCGACGAGGTGGTGGTGATGTATCTTGGGCGGATCATCGAGCAGGGCAAGACCGAGGACGTGTTCGACAGCCCGTCCCACCCCTACACACGGGCGCTCCTCGCCGCGATCCCGCAGATCGGTGGCAGGTCTGATACTGACGGGCTGATCGCCAAGGGCGATTTGCCCAATCCGATGAACCCGCCATCCGGCTGTGCTTTCCGCACCCGGTGTCCGATGGCCGTCGAACTTTGCGCCCAGTCCGAGCCGGCCCTTGTGGCCCATGGCAAGGCGGACCATCTGGCGGCCTGCCACTTCGCCCGGGCATAGAGGGCGTGTCGGGGGGAGAGGGCGTCGAAGAATGGGGCGAGGGCATAAGAAGCCTTCGCCTGCCCATGCCGGCCTTTGGCGGCGTCAACGCGCTGCTCATCGGCGAAAAGGGCAATCATGCCATTGTCGATACCGGCTTGCCGAATGCGGCAACGGCACAGGTCTGGGCTCAGATAGACGAGGGTTGGGCCAGTGGGGCGCGCCAGATCGTCTGCACCCATATGCATATCGACCACATTGGCCAGGCCGGCCCGCTGCTGGCGCGCAGTGGTGCGAGCTTCCTGATGAATGCGGTTGAACATGCCGATGCCGTGCGGCTGACCGGGATGACGCCGGCCCAGCGACTGGTGGAACTCCAGGCTCTCTGGGCCCGGAATGGCTTTGATGCCAGCCTCGCGCGGCTGCCGTCGGATTATTCGGTCATGGCGCCCTT
This sequence comes from Devosia sp. FJ2-5-3, assembly GCF_029201545.1. Taxonomy (NCBI): domain Bacteria; kingdom Pseudomonadati; phylum Pseudomonadota; class Alphaproteobacteria; order Hyphomicrobiales; family Devosiaceae; genus Devosia; species Devosia sp. FJ2-5-3. The sequence goes on from NZ_CP104007.1 coordinate 363,494, forward strand.
TCCGACCAGCTTCCAGCCTCTTGCCCATGGCGACCAGGTTGATCTCGGGGGCATTGGCTTTGAGGTCCATATCGGCGGCGGGCACTCCCTGGCGCCTGCCTGTTTCTATTCGCGCGGGCGGAAAATCCTCATTGCCGGGGATCAGCTGCTCTCCGGGTCGGGACCGCAAATCGTGGTCCAGAGCGATGATCCCGACTATGACGCCATGGGCGCCTATCTCGATTTTCTTGAGCAAATGCAGGCCCTTCCGGAGGACACCATGGTTCTGCCCGGGCATGGCCAGAAGCTGCCGCTCGGCGCGACGATCACCCGGATCCGCCAGGGCCATCTGGCGCGGCTCGAGCGCGTCAAGGCTGTGGTGACCGAGTGGATGAGCTGCGCAGACATGGTTCCGCTCGTCTTTTCCGACAGGGCGCTGGCCCATCTGCGCAGCCGCATGCCCCACATGATGCCGGCGCTGGCCAATTATCTGGCCCTGCGCGGGCAATTGTCCCGTCGTGTGAATGACGCGGGAATTGTCCTTTATGGTCCCGTCCAGGGGCTTTGACAGAAGTGTCGCATTGGCGGCGAATTGGTTAGCAGACTGTTAGCTTTGACGGGCCCGAAACGCTATTCGGGCCCGTTTTTCGTTCATGCGGAGGCATGAGGGGCTGCAGCAAGGTCTGACATCGTCACCTGCTCGAATTTCGGGGCGTCACAAAGGATTACATGAAAACTGTTGACAGATGACTGTTGATAGGGAAACTTCGGTGTCGAGGAGTCCCTAATGCCATTTTTGTCAAACCGCCTTGCCGCGGTCTTGCTCGTGCCCGCAATGGCGCTGCTCGGCGTGTGCTTGGCTATACCCCTATATTACCTACTTAATTTCAGCACGCTAACCGGCGACTTTGCAGTTCAGGACTTGCAGGGACCAACCCTGAGCAACTTCTCTGACCTGTTGACAGATTCTTTTTTTCTGGGCGTTGCCGGTAAGACATTTCTCATATCGCTGGGCGTAACGGCGGCCGCGCTCGTATTTGGGTTTCCTCTGGCCGCCTTGATGTGGCGCGCGCCGGCTGTCTGGCGTTCGCCGATCGCCATCGTCGTCCTGTCCCCGCTCTTGGTCAGCATGGTGGCGAGTTCCTATGGGTGGATCGTCATCCTCGGGCAGAATGGCGTGATCAACAACGCGCTCATCGCCCTTGGCATCATCCAGTCGCCGATCAAGCTGCTCTACACCGATCTCGCCATCGGCATCGGCCTTGTGCACGTGGTCCTGCCATTCATGGTCTTGTCGCTGGTGGCGGCTCTGGACCGCATCGACATGGCCGTCAGCGAAGCGGCGGCGTCTCTCGGGGCGAACCGGGCGCGCATCTGGTGGCACGTGCTGCTGCCGCTCTGCGTTCCGGGGATCGGGGCGGGTGTCACCCTTTGCTTCTCACTGTCGATTTCGGCCTATGTGACGCCAGCCGTGCTTGGGCCGAGCGGGCCGAACTTCATCACCACCCTGATCTACCAGAATTTTGTCAGCCTCTATGAATGGGGCGCAGGCGCGGCAATGGCGTTCCTGCTGCTGGTCGTGGCGGCCAGTGCCGTCTTCGGCCTGGGGGCGCTGACCAATCTTCTGGCTCCTTCACGGAGGCGTGCATAATGGGCCGCATCCTTTTCGGGGTGGTTGTCGCCCTGCTGTTCACTTTCATCCTCGCGCCGACCGTGGTCATCGCCCTCAGCTCGTTCGGCACCAGCGAGATCCTGGAATTCCCGCCGCAGAATTTTACGCTGCGCTGGTATTTCTTCGCGCTCGCCAAGCCCGAGTTCTTGTCTGCCGCGTGGAATTCGCTGTGGCTGGCCGTCGTCTCGACCGCAATCGCGACGCCACTCGCCATTGTCGCCGCACTGGCCATTACCCGCAGCACGATCAGGGGTCGCGAGGTGTTCCAGACGATCCTGCTCGCCCCGCTCGTGGTGCCATCGGTCGTCATCGGCCTGGCCATCCTCCTGGCGACGTCGCGCATCGGCTTTGGCGGCGGCAGCACCCGCCTGATCGTGGCGCATGTGCTGATCGTCCTGCCCTATCTCTTGCGCACGGTCAGTGCCAGCCTGATGCGGCTTGATCCCCTGGCTGAAGAGGCCGCGCGGACCCTCGGGGCAAACAATATCAAGACCTTCCTTCTGGTCACCCTGCCAGGCCTTGCGCCGGGCCTGATCGCGGGCATGGTCTTTGCCTTCGTCATCTCGTTCGACAATGTGTCGATCTCGCTCTTCCTGGCCAATGCCAGGATGAACACCCTTCCGCTCAGCCTGATGAGCTATGTCGAATATAATCTCGACCCGTCGGTTGCTGCGGTTTCCACCCTCCTCATCGTGATGGCTCTTGTCGTCGCAATTGCGCTCGAGCGCTTTGCGGGTCTGCGCAAGACGCTGGGAGCATAGTCCGTGACTGCACTCAATTGTTCGAACATCTCCAAGAGCTATGGGCGCCTCAAAGTGCTCAACAATGTCTCGCTCTCGATCAACAAGGGTGAGCTGGTCACGCTGCTCGGCCCCAGCGGCTGCGGCAAGACCACCCTCCTGCGCTCCATAGCCGGGCTCGCCGATATCGACGAGGGCAGCATTGTCCTCGAAGGGCGGGACGTGACGCGCACGCCGATCCACAAGCGCCATATCGCCATGGTGTTCCAGTCCCATGCGCTGTTTCCGCATATGAGCGTGGCGGACAATGTGGCCTTCGGGCTCAAGATGCAGGGTGTTGCCCGCGCCGAGCGCGAGGAAAGGGTGAAGAAGGCGCTGTCGCTGGTGCGGCTAGATGCCTATGTCAGCCGCATGCCGCACGAGCTGTCCGGCGGTCAGCAGCAGCGCGTTGCCATCGCCCGCGCTATCGTCACCAACCCAACGGCACTGCTGCTCGACGAGCCCTTTGGGGCGCTCGACCGCAAGCTGCGCGAGGCGCTGCAGGTGGAACTGCGCCGCGTCACCAAGGAGCTCGGCATTACCGCGATCTTTGTCACCCACGACCAGGAAGAGGCCGTGGTGCTCAGCGACCGGGTCGCGGTGATGGAGGGTGGCGTGATCCAGCAGATCGCGCCGGCCAATGAGGTCTACGAGAACCCGGCCAATGAGTTCGTGGCCAGCTTCATGGGGTTCCAGAACATTCTCGATGCCACGATCGAAGGCGTTGCCGATGGGCAGACACGCCTGCGTATCGGCGACACGAGTGTCCTTGCCGATGCACGCGCGCCATCGGGGACTGGTCCTACCCGCTTTGCCATTCGCGCAGAGCGGGTCGCGCTCAAGCGCGCGCAGGAGGGCGAGGGGATCGCCGGCACGGTCAATTCGCTGACCTATCTTGGCGAGCAGAACGCCTTTGTTGTCGACACTTCGGTGGGGCCGATTGTGGCCCGCATCTCCACCTCGGCCGACAGCTTCAAGCCCGGCGACGCGGTTTTTGTGACCTTCGATCGCTCGGCCATTCGACTACTGAATATTTAAGGGAGAAGAATAATGCCTATCTCATTGACCCGTCGCCATTTCCTGGCAACGACCGCTGCTGCGGGCCTCATCACCGGCTTCCCCGCAATCGTGCGTGCGCAGAGCAAGACCATCGTGACGACGCTGTTCGGTGGCGCTTATGAAGAGCACTATCGCCGCATCGTGCTCGATCCGTTTGCCGCCGCGCATGGCGTTGAATTCGTCATCAAATACGGCTCGGCCGATGAATGGCTGAACAATGCGATCGTCAATCGCAACGATCCCGAAATCGACCTGCCGTTCCTCTCGCTGCCGGTCGCCATGCGCGCCATCCGCGTGCCGGACCTCTTCCTCGAGCTGACCCCGAACGACGTGCCGAATTTGGCAGACGTGCACCCGATCTTCCGGGACGTCTATGAGAACAAGGCCGTCGGCTTCAACTATGTCGACTACGGTATCCTCTACCGCGAAGACATGGTCGAAAAGCCGATCACGTCCTGGGCCGATCTGTGGGATCCGTCCCTGGCCGGCAAGATCCTCGCGCCTGCCGCTTCGGCCGGCTCGATGTATGAATTCGTGATGATCGCCGCAAAGCTCGCCGGCGATGGCTCGGACTGGACCAAGGGCGTCGAAAAGCTCAAGGAACTCAAGCCCAATATCGCCCGCTGGTTCAACACCTCGAACGAAGTCGACGGCCTGATCCAGCGCAAGGAAGCCGGTGTGGCTGCCGGTTTTGGCGGCTTCCGCTCCCATGCGCTGATCGATGGCGGCGTGCCGGGCAAGTTCGTCATTCCGTCTGAAGGCGCACCGATGGGCGTCCTGTCCTACCACGTGCCGGCGAACCACCCGAACCGCGACCTCCTGCTCGAGTTCGTCAATTTCGCCCTGGCGCCCGAACAGCAGGCTGCCTTCGGCAATGCCATGCCGACCGGCGTCACCAATTCCAAGGCGGTTCTCGACCCGGCCGTGGCCAGCAAGATTGCCCCGGCGGACCAGCTGCTGCGCATCGACTGGCCGTCGATCCAGAGCCAGTTCACCGAAATTACCCAGCGCATGCAGCAGGAAGTGATCTCGGGTTAATCGCCATGTCCAACGGTTCTCTTCCCATGATCAGCGGCTTTGCCGATGACCGCTTCGCCCCGGTCGCCAGAGCTTTTCGCGAAAATTTCACGCAGCGTGAAGAGCTTGGCGGCGCCGTGGCGATCTACCACGGCAACAGGCTTGTCGTTGATCTGTGGGGGGGAACCCGGGACGCCGCAAGCAAGGCCCCCTGGCAGGCCGATACCATCACGCTGATGATGTCGGTCGCCAAGGGGATTTCCGCGATCTGCGTGGCCATGGTGGCCGATCGCGGATTGCTCTCGCTCGATGCCCCGGTCAGCCAGTACTGGCCGGAGTTCGCGGCCGAGGGCAAAGAAAAAGTGACGGTGCGGGAAGCCCTTAGCCATCTGGCGGGGATCCCTGTCACCGATCTCGCCAAGCCCGGTGATTTCTATCACTGGGACCGGATGATCCCAGCCATCGCCAACCAGAAGCCGCTCTGGCCGGTGGGCGAGCAGCAGGTCTACCACTCCTCGACGCTGGGCTTTATCGCCGGTGAGCTGATCCGCCGGGTGACGGGCAAGACGCTGGGCACTTTCCTCCGGGAAGAAATCTGTGCGCCTCGCGGGTTTGACTATTTCATCGGCATGTCCGAGGCCGAGCGGGCGCGCTGTGCGACGATCGTGGCTTCGGCCAATAATGTGGTCAACGCCGCCAAGCGGGAGCCCCGGGATTCGGTGGCCTACCGCATGTGGCAGGCGGTGCCTGTCGAGGAGGATTATAACTCAACCCTTTGGCGCCAAAACGAAATTCCGTCCGTGAACGGACATGGCACGGCGCGGGCCGTGGCGGGGATTTACAATGCCGTTATCTCTCCTGGGCCCAATGGCGAAAAGCCGCTGGTGAGCAAGGAGATGCTGGCGCAATTCGTGACCGAGCAACGGGCGCGGGGCGAGAATGCCGACAAGGGCCGGCTGCGCATGGCCGTTGGCTTCATGCTCAACTCCCCGCCGCATCGGCCAATGGGCCCCAATCCCGAGGCTTTCGGGCATTCCGGGGCCGGTGGCTCGCAGGCTTTTGCCGATCCGGTGGCGGGTCTGTCGCTGTGCTGGACGACCAACAAGATGCATGATGGCGGCGATATCGGGCCGCGTGCGGCAGCGATCATCGAGGCGGCTTACGCTTCGATTGCGTGATCCGCAAAGTGTCGCATCACGGGCGCGTTGGTTAGCAGACTGTTAGCATTTGCGACCCGTCGGTTGCGAAATCGGGCACACCCTTGTCCAGCAGTTCAATGGACATTATGAACACGCTGCGCAGAACCTGCGCGGCGTCTGTTTGCAGGGTCCCCAGACATGCTGACCAATAAGGGAAAATACGGGCTCAAGGCCCTCGGTCATCTTGCCGGTCTCCAGCCGGGCGACCTTGCCATGGTCGGCGATATCGCCGCCACCAATGCGATCCCCAAAAAATTCCTCGACGCGATCCTCGCCGAGCTGCGCAATGCCGGTTTCGTCTATTCGCGAAAAGGCAAGTATGGCGGCTATTATCTGGCGCGTCCGGCCGAGGAGATCATGATCGGCCATGTGGTGCGCGTGCTCGACGGGCCGCTGGCCCCGATCCCCTGCGCCAGCAAGACCCGCTTCCAACCCTGCCATGATTGCGATGTCGACACCTGCCGGGTGCGCCATCTGATGCTCGAAGTGCGAAACGCCATTGCCGAGGTGCTGGACAAGACCAGCCTCGTCGACATGCAAGCCATGGGTGGCGTGGGTGCGCTGCCGGGTGTGGCCGCCCCGGACGCGGCGAGCGCCTGAGGTTTTGCGACACCGCTTTTGTGGGTGCGGCTTTACCCCCACCTGGCCTCCCCCTGGTAGGGGGAGGGATCTGCCGGTGGGTGGGAGGGGATGAGTTTCCACGGCGTGGTCATGACTTGGCAGAGGGCCAATGGTTTGTGGGTGCGGCTTTACCCCCACCTGGCCTCCCCCTGATAGGGGGAGGGATCTGCCGGTGGGTGGGGTGGGGACGGGTTTTCGTCCCAAGTAAATGTCAGCGGAGGAGGAGGAGCGACCTTGGGGCCATCTTGATGGTGCCGCGGGTGGGGGTGGCGCGGTGGTCTTCGAGGGCGGCGGTGTCGATCTCGGTGATCCAGTCTGATTTGTCGGCGCGCTCGGGCAGGACGAAGTCGACTTCGCCGTCATGGGGGTTGAAGAGGATCACCACTTCCCACCAGATGCCGTCCTGACCTTTGAGGTCGTCGCGGGACAGCCGGAGGCCGAGTGTCGTGGCGCCGCCATCGAGCCAATGGGCGGTCTGCTGTTCACCGCCGCCCGGATTGTACCAGGTGACGCTCATCATATCGCGCCAGTTCTCGCGGTGGACCAGGGGCTGGGCCTGGCGGATGGCGATGAGACGACGGACGAAATCGGTCAGCGATCTGGCGTTGTCGCTATGGTCCCAATGGACCCAGCTGATCTCGCTGTCCTGGGCATAGCCATTATTGTTGCCGAACTGGGTGCGACTGAACTCGTCTCCGGCCAGCAGCATGGGCGTGCCATGAGAGAGGAAGAGGGTGGCGAGGAAATTGCGCTTCTGCCGCTCGCGGATGGCGACGATGTTCTCGTCGTCAGTTTCGCCCTCGGCGCCGTAATTATAGCTGCGATTGTCGTTGTGGCCGTCGTTATTGTCCTCACCATTGGCCTCGTTGTGCTTGTCGTTATAGGAGACGAGGTCATGCAGGGTGAAGCCATCATGGGCGGTGAGGAAATTGACGCTGGCCCAGGGCCGGCGGCCGCGCAAATCGTAGACATCGCCCGATCCGGTGAAACGGGCGGCAAAATCCTGGGCGGTGTGATCGGAATCCTTCCAATAGTCGCGGATGGTGTCGCGATATTTGTCGTTCCACTCGGCCCAGCCGGGCGGAAAGCCGCCGACCTGATAGCCGCCGGGGCCGATATCCCACGGTTCGCCGATGAGCTTGACCTGGGACAGGACGGGATCCTGGCCAACGGCGTCAAAGAAGCCGCCACGCTGGTCGAAGCCTTCGGGCTCGCGCCCCAGAATGGTGCCGAGATCGAAGCGGAAGCCATCGACATGCATGTCCTCGGCCCAATAGCGCAAGCTGTCGGTGACCATCTGCAATACGCGCGGATGGCTGGTGTTGACGGTATTTCCGGTGCCGGTGTCGTTGATGTAATAGCGCGGATCGCCGGGCATGGTGCGGTAATAGGAGAAATTGTCGATGCCCTTCCAGGAGAGCGTCGGCCCCATCTCATTACCTTCGGCCGTGTGGTTGTAGACCACGTCGAGAATGACTTCCAATCCGGCATCGTGGAAGGCGCGGATGGTGTTGCGCAGGCCATTGAGCCCATCGGGGCCGTAATAGCGATTGGCCGGGGCGAAGAAGCCGAGCGTGTTATAGCCCCAGAAATTGCGCAGGCCCTTCTGCAGCAGGAAGTCATCGTCGGGGAAGGCGTGGATGGGCAGAAGTTCCACCGAGGTGACGCCGGTGGACTTGATGTAGTCGATGATCTCCTTCTGGCCCAGGCCTTCGAACTTGCCGCGTAGTTCCTCGGGGATCGCCGGATGGAGATGGGTGAAACCCTTGACGTGGGTCTCGTAGAAAATGGTCTTCGCCCATTCTATGCCCGGCTTGGTGTCCCCGGCCCAATCATAGGCCCTGGGATCGATGACCCGACCCTTGGGCATGAAGGGGGCACTGTCGGCATCGTTGTAGGAGAGGTCCTTGTCCTCGGCATCGGCATTGTAGCCGAAGAGGGCCGGGTTCCACTGGACGTCGCCGACGATCTCGCGCGCATAGGGATCGAGCAGGAGCTTGCTGGGGTTGAAGCGGTGCCCATGTGCGGGCTCATAGGGGCCATGGACGCGATAGCCGTAGAGCGTGCCCGGCCCGACACCGGGAACGTAACCGTGCCAGATCTCATTGGTATATTCAGGCAGGGTGATGTGCTCGATTTCGATCTGACCGGTACTGTCGAAGAGGCACAATTCAACCCGGGACGCATAGGCGGAGAACAGGGCAAAATTTGTGCCCTCGCCGTCCCAGTGTGCGCCCAGACGACGATGGTCCCCGGGGAGGACCGCGTGCCGCGATTTCTTGGTGGACATGAATGTGTCTCCGTTGCCCGCCGACAACGGACAGGGATCGGGCTTGGTTGCACGCCTCTGTGTCTGTCCGGACCGGGCTAATCCGCGTCAGTAGCCAGCAGGGGGAGCGGTGCGTCAGAGGCGCCGATGGCGAAGGGGAGGCGCGCGCCGGTGCCGGTCAGGAAAATTCCTTCCAGTTGTCGAGCAACTCGCTTGTGGAGCAGGTGGTCAATTGCTGGCCGAAGCGGGAGTGGAAAAGGGTGAGGGCGGCGTCGTGGGTCTCGTCGGCCGAGCCGAAGACGGCGTCGCTGGGCAGGATGATGCGGTAGCCCAGATCGATGGCGCCAATGATGGCCGCCATGACGCAGACATCGGTTTCCCCGCCCGAGATGATCAGCGTATCGACGCCACGCTTCTGGAGGGCCGCGTGAAGCGGGGTGCCGAGCCAGGGCGAATAAACCGATTTGTCGAGCACATGGGCGGGCGGCAGATATCTTTTCAGGCTGGGGACGAGATCGATCATTTCGGGGGAAAGCTTTTCCCCCGTCATCGATGGCCAGCGCCGATAATAATCCTGCCAGGCACCAATGGCTTCCTCGGGCCGGCGGGCGGGAATGAAGCGGGTGAAAACAGTCCGCGCGGGGTCGCGCTCGACCAGCGCCTCGATGGCCGGAAGGGTACGGTCGAGCCAGGGCGCGTGCCATTCGGTGTCGGTGGCGAACATGGTCTGGACGTCGATGCAAAGATGGACCCGGCGGGGAGCGGCCTCAGCCATCTGGCCCCCTACCAGACAATGGCTGACCACGGGCCGAGGCGGAGGGTATTCCCCTCGATCTCATAAGTGCCGGTGCTGACTTCGGGCCGATCGACCGTGCAGGCAAGGCTGATCGGCTGGTCCTGCGGATTGAGCGCCATGGCATAGGTTCCGGCCTCGAATTGCCAGGTGACGATAAAGCCATTGCCCTGGCGGGCAGTGCGCGCGTCGAGGCAGACACTGGCGGCAAGGGGCCAGACTTTGTGCCGGCGGCAGGCGACGAGTTCGCGGAACCGCTCCAATGCGGCAACGGCCTCGGGCGCGGAAAAATCGTTCCAATTGATCTGCGCCATCTCGAATGTCTGGACGGCGTTGGGATCGGGCAGGCCCTGGGGCGGGGTTTTTTCCTTGAACATGTCCTTCATCTGCCGGTTGCGCTGGTCGCGGACCGCCTGGGCGGCGGGTTCCGGCAGATCCACAAAGAAGGGAAACTGCGTGCGCAGGCTCGCTTCCTCGCCCATGAACAGCAGCGGGATCTGCGGGGCGAGCAGGGTCACGAAATAGAGGAAGTCGAGTTTTTCGGCCGAGATGCGTTCGGGCAGGCGCTTGTTATCGCCGCGATTGCCGATCTGGTCGTGGTTCTGGACATAGGTGATGAAGGCATCGGGCGGCAGCACGCTGGCCGGCTCGTGGCGCGTCGTGCCATCGGATTGCCCGTCCACTTCGCCATCATGGACGAAGCCATCGGCAAGAGCCTTTTCGAGATCGGCATAAGGGTCCTTTGCCGGATCGTCATAGCCATATTTCTGCTCGCCGGTGACCAGATGGTTGAGCACATGGTGGATGTCGTCATTCCACTGGGCGGCATAGAGCGTCGGCTCGTCGTCCGGGGTGCGCGCCAGCCAGGTGGCGGTATTGTCCATGTTTTCGAGGATGAGCTTGGCGTGGTGCTTGGCCTGCCGGGCGTGGTGCGCCAGCTCGATGAGGAAGAGATCGCGGCACTCGGTGCCCATTTCGTGGACGCTGTCGAAGCGCAGGCCGTCGAAATCATACTCCTCGAGCCACATGCGGGCATTCTCGTAATAGAACTGGCGGACCATAGGGCGGGTGAAATCGACGGCGGGGCCCCAGGGGGTCTCGATCTCGTCGGTGAGGAATTCGGGGGCGACCCTGGGCACGAAATTATCGTTTTCGCCGAAGTGGTTGTAGACCACGTCGAGCACCATGCAGAGCCCCAACGCATGGGCGCGATCGACGAGGGCGCGCAGGTCCTCGGGCGTGCCATAGGCGCTTTCGGGGGCAAAGATCAGCGTGCCGTCATAGCCCCAATTGCGTTTGCCGGGGAATTCGTTGAGCGGCATGATTTCAAGGCAGGTATAGCCGGCATCGCGAAAATGCTCGAGGCGCCGGGCGAGACCCTTGAAGGTGCCTTCCGGCGAGGCGGTCCCCACATGGATTTCGCAGATGATGGTTTCGTGCCAGGGGCGGAGCGGGGTTTTGCGCGGGGAGGGCGGCAGCGGAGCCCGGACCACGGACCAGCCGGTGGCGTCGCCATCCTGCTGGCGGGAAGCGATATCGGGGAAAGTGAGATCGCCGATCTGGAATTTGTAGCGCGTGCCCGGGCCGATGCCGGGGGCGGTGACCTGCCAGAAGCCGTCTCCGGCGCGGGACATGGGGATGGGCTCTTTGCCGCGAAGCACGAGATGTGCATCCTTTGCGCCGGGGGCCCAGAGGCGGAATGTGGTGCCATCGGCGCCAAGCAGCGGGCCGTGGCGCGTCAATTCCTCTGTCCGGGCCGGTGGCGCGGTGTCCAAGATCAGTTCCATAGCATACCTCCAAGGCCCGCAACGGCAGCGGACCATTTCGGTTCCGAACGGTTATGGGGCAGCAGGCCGGCTGCGGAAGCGACTTCCTATGATAGCAATCACACCTTCGTGTGATAGAAATCAGGAGGCGCGCGACCGCGGGATTTTGCCGATGGCGAGAACCGTTTGAGCCCGGGCGGCGTATCAAGAGCAGCGTTACAAGTGAGATAGTCAGGCCATGGCGGCACCTTCGAAAGCGGAATCCTCTCGCCCATCCTCCCGGCGCAAGCGGAAATGGGGCAAGTGGCTTGTGCTGGTCCTCGTGCTGGCGGCGGGTGCGGTCTATGGTTTCATCGCGCGGCCGTGGGAGGAAAAGCCCCTCAGCGTGGCGGTGGAGCGGCTGGAAATGGGGCCGATGTCCCAGCTTCTGGCTGTCAATGGCCGGGTCGTGCCGCGCGAGGAGGTCAAGGTGCGCTCGGCGGTTTCGGCACCGGCGCTGCTGGTCAATGTCTCCGAGGGTGACGTGGTCAAGGCCGGCGAGGTGCTGGTGCAGCTCGATGTGGCGCGGCCCAAGGCGCTGCTCGACCAGGCGCGCGCGGCGCTCGAGGCCGGCATCGTGCGCCAGCAGCAGGCCCAGGCGACGGCCGATCGCGCCACGGCGCTGGGCGAAAATGCCTCGCGCTCGACCCGTGAGGATGCCGATCTGGCACTCACTGCGGCTGCGACCGAGGTCAGCCGGCTGCGCGCCGCGCTCGACGAGGCCGAAACCGCGCTCAAGCAATATTCGATTACCGCACCGCTCAGTGGCGTGGTGCTGTCGCGTTCGGTGGAGCGGGGGCAGCTGGTGGACCTGCAATCCGAACTCTTCACCATCGCCGATATCGAGACCCTGCTGGTCGATACGGAAGTGGACGAACTTTATTCGTCGCGCATCGAGGAGGGGCTCAAAGTGCTGCTGCAGCCGGTGGGCAATAGCGTCCCCAGCCATGGCAGCGTGGTGTTCGCGGCCCCGCGCGTCGACATTTCGACCGGGGGGCGCATGGTCAAGATCGCCTTTGACGATCCGACCAATTTGCCGGTGGGCCTGACGGTCAATGCCAATATCATCGTCGCCGAGGTGGAGGAGGCCCTGTCCATTCCGCGCGGGGCGATCATCACCGAAGCGACCGAGAGCCATGTCTTCGTCGTCGAGGGCGATGTCGTGGTGGCGCGCAAAATCGAATTCTCCGACTGGCCGGCGGAGCGGGTGATGGTGACCGAGGGGCTGAGCGCAGGCGATCTCGTGGTGCTCGAGCCGGGCGCGGTGGCGGCGGGCCAAAAAGTGAAGGTCGAATAGGCCATGCTCTACGGGCTCAAGATCGCCATGCGCTATCTCACCGCCAACAAGGCCCAGACGGGCCTGCTCATCGCCGGCGTGGCGGTGGGCGTCTTCGTCTTCATCTTCATGAGCGCCCTGATCGGCGGGCTGGCGGTGTTTCTGGTGCAGCGCACGGTGGGCGACATTGCCCATGTGACCGTCGAAGCGCCGAGCCGCAGCGCCGGGCTGATCCTGCCCGAGGATCCGGGATATCTCGTGGTCGAACAGGCGTCCAACCAGCGCGAGCAATTGCGCACGGCCGGGGCCTTCCTGCCGCTGATCGAGCGCATGGATGGAGTAAAGGCCGTTTCGCCACAGATCGTGGGCAATGGTTTTCTGGTGCGCGGCCAGGTCACCGCGCCGGTGGGCGTGACCGGGGTCGAGCCGGACAAGGTTTCCGCTATCGCCAATCTCGAAAAGGGGCTGGTGGCGGGCAATACGCTCCTGGCCAATAACAGCGTCATCCTGGGCAAGGCGCTGGCCGACGATCTCGGTATCGGCGTCGGCCAGGTCGTGCGGATGCAGTCGGACCGGGGCGAGGAACGCTCGCTGGTGATTTCGGGGATTTTCGAGCTGGGCGTCGATGCACTCGACCGGCGTGCGGCCTTTGTCAGTATCGCGGCGGCGCGAACCCTGTTCGAGATGCCGCAGGGGATTTCGCGGATCGAGGTCAAATTGACCGACCTCAATGCGGCGGTGGCCTATGCGCAGCGGATCGAGGCCGAAACCGGGCTCGACGCAACGCCCTGGACGGAAGGCAATGCGCAATTGCTCGACGGGCTGCGGGCGCAGGCCAGTTCGGGCGATCTCATCAAGGCCTTTGCGCTGATCACCATCGTCATCGGCGTGGCCAGCGCGCTCTTGCTCTCGACCTATCGGCGGCGGCCGGAGATCGGGATCATGCGGGCCTTCGGGGCCAGCCGGCGGTTCGTCATTTTCGTGTTCGTGACGCAGGGAGCGCTGATCGGCATTCTGGGCGGGCTGATCGGGGCGGGTCTCGGCTATGCAGCGCTGTCGCCGTTTCCGGTGCCCGAACTGGCCCCGCCCGGCGGATTGCCGGTCGATGTGCGGCAGGGGGCCTATGGGCTCGCCATTGCGCTTACCGCCATCGGGGCGATCCTTGCCTCCATCCTGCCGGCGCGGTCTGCAGCGCGGGTCGATCCGGTTTCGGTGATCGGCCAATGAGTGCGCTGATCGAGGTCCGCGATCTGGTCAAGACCTATGGCGAGGGGGAGGCGGAAACGCGCGTGTTGCGCGGGCTCAATCTGACGCTCGACGAGGGGGAACTCGCGGCACTGCTGGGACCGTCCGGCTCGGGCAAGAGCACGCTTCTTACGATTTTGGGGACGCTGCTGCGGCCAACTTCGGGCTCCTACACCATGCTGGGGGAAGAACTGACGCGGGCGTCCGATGCGGCGCTGACCGAGTTTCGCAACCGGCACGTCGGCTTTGTTTTCCAGTTCCATCATCTGCTGCCCGACTTCTCCGCGCTCGAAAATGTCATCTTTCCCATGGCAGTGCGCGAAGGGCGGGAGACGGCTTCGGCGCGTCGGCGCGGCGAGGAACTGCTGGAGCGGGTTGGGCTGGGCCATCGCATGGATTTTCTGGCCACCGCGCTCTCGGGTGGGCAGAAGCAGCGCGTGGCCATTGCGCGCGCGCTGATGAACCAGCCCGAACTGGTGCTGGCCGACGAGCCCACGGGCAATCTCGACCGGGAATCGGCGACGCAGGTGATGGAGTTGATCAAGGAGATCAACGAGAACGAGAAGACGACGTTTCTGATCTCGACCCATGACGAGAAGATCGCCCAGACCTGTCGCCGGCAGGTGCTGGTGGCGGATGGGGCGGTGACTTAGTTTTTAGGGAGACCCCCTCCCAGCCTCCCCCTGGTCGAGGGAGGGAGGCATGGTGGCTCCCGAATTTGGGCGGATAATTATTTGTCCGTGATCCCCAGGGAGGGGCTCCGCGCACCCCTCACCACGCCTTCTGTCCTGAGACGCGATGGAGCGGAGGTCCTGCTCGGAAGCCGGTCAACAGGGGTTCCCGCTTTCGCGGGAATGACGCCGGGGAGAGGGGATAAATCTAGAAATTGCCCCAGTGGCGGACGGCCCAGAAGCCGGCGGTGGCGGCGAGGGCGCTGAGGAAGGTGCCCCAGGCCAGGTCGACCATTGTGACGAGGACCGGCCAGTCGCGGATGGTGGAGAGATTGGTGAAATCATAGGTGCCGTAGGCGACAAGGCCCAGAAGGGCGCCGAGGCCAAGTGCCATCGCCCAGGAATTGGCGTTGGCGGCAGGGAGGATGGCGAAGACGACGAGGCCGATGAGATAGACGAGGTAGAAGGTCGCGGCGACGAGGAGATTGGGGCTGTCGGCGAGCAGATCGCCGAGCTGGGGCTTGTAAAGGAAGCGCGTGGCCAGCGTCAGCCAGACGAAATCGACGGCAAAGAAGACGAGAGCGGAACTCAAATAGGCAATGGCAAAATTTGGCATTCCACTCTCCCTTGGGGTCAGATTTTCAAGATGGGCTGCAAGAGGCGCAGGAGCGGGCTCTTGAAGCGCAGCGGCGCGTCGGTGACGGCGAGGCAGATGCACTCGCCCTCTTCGCCGGCGCGAGGCTGGTGTTCGAGCCCGTCATAGCCTTCCTCGATCTCGCCGACGGCAAAGCGATCATCCTCGTCGACGAGGGTGCCGCGCAGGACAACGGTGAGCTCGAGGCCGCGATGGCCGTGCTCGGGCACGGGGGTGCCGGCCGGAATGCGGAGCAGCCGGACCGAGGTCTCGCTGTCGCCCGTGGGGATGACGAATTGCTGGGCCATTGTGCCGAGCTTGCGCCAGGCGACAGTGTCGAGGCTGGGCCCGATATAGCGGCGGAGGGGCGCAGGGACGTCGCCGGCGACCGGCGGACGCCGCACGCTCTCTCCCGTTTCGAGCGGATGTGCATCGATCGCCTTGAGCGCGGCGGAAAGCGCGCCGGCGCGCAGCGGGGCGATGTCGATGGCTTCGAGCATGGCGCCACCAATGCTGGCGGCGGCACGGGCGCGCGTCTGGCATTCGGGGCAGGAATGAAGATGGGTGGCGACGGCAAGGCTCCAGCCTTCGGCAAGGCTTCCGGCCTCATAGCTCAAAAGAAGTTCGTCGCTGACGTGGTGACTGTGGGTCATAGCTGTGGCCCCAGTTTGGAGGAAAGATCGGAGCGCAATTTGCGGAAGACTTGCCGCAGGCGCGATTTGACCGTTCCGAGAGGAATCTTGAGTTCAGTGGCGATGGTGCTGTGCGACTTGTCTTCGTAATAGGCCAGGTTCAGCAATTGCCGTTCATTGTCCGACAATTTGGACATGGCCTCGACAACTTGAGCACTGGATTGCTTGGTTTCGAGCGCCTGGTCGGCGGTCGGCACGGCGCTGATCTGAAGCGCCGGTTCGTCGGCGTCGAGCTCGGGATGGCTTTCGCGCCGAAAGGCGTCGATGCGCCTGTTGCGGGCGATGGTGAAGATCCAGGTCGAGGGGCTGGCCTTGGCCGGATCGTAAAGCGCAGCCTTGCGCCAGACGAGGACCATGGTCTCCTGCGTCAGTTCCTCGGCCATCAACTCGCCGCCGCCCAGGCGCATGAGATAGGATTTTACGCGCGGGGCGAAGTGATCGAAGAGAATTTCGAAGGCGGCGCGGTCGGCGCGTTCTGCTATGGCGCGGATATGGGCGACGAAAACATCCCGTTCACTTTCGCCATTGCTCCCTGGCATCACGCCCACGACAGGTCTCCCAGCGCGGCGTTTCCGGCTTTTGCCGGTGCCTTCGCTCTTTGGGAGCGCCGGGCGCTCGATATGGACCACAGGTGACAACATGCCCTGATTACGCAAGGGCCGACGGGCCGGATCACCGGATACGAAAAAAACCTCGACACAACATCCACTCCGTACTCGACCCCGTATTAGAGGAGGCAACAGGGAGCCTGCAAATTGTTTCACCATCCGCACAGCCTTCACGACGCGACAGGCCGCAGGATCGCCGTCATCGGTGCGGGTATTGCCGGGCTCTCGGCCGCCTGGCTCCTCAGCCAGCGCTTTCCCGTGCGCCTTTATGAGAGCGAGGACAGGATCGGGGGCCACGCCAATAGTGTTTCGGTCGATACGCCCGCCGGCCCGGTCGGCGTGGATACCGGCTTCATCGTCTATAACGAGGCCAATTACCCCAATTTCGTGGCGCTGCTCGACCATCTGGGGGTCGACAATGTCGAGACCAACATGTCGTTTGCCGCGTCGATCGGGGACGGGCATTTCGAATATTCGAGCGATCTGGTCGGTATCGTTGGGCAGAAACGCAATATCGTCCGGCCGTTCTTCTGGCGCATGCTGGCCGATATAGCGCGCTTTTATACCCACGCGGCCTCGATGCTGGACAGCCCGGACATTGCCGGAATGACGCTGGGCGAATTCCTCAAGCGCCATGCCTATTCCGATGCGCTGGTGGACCACCATATCCTGCCCATGTGCGCGGCCATCTGGTCGAGTTCGACAGAGCAGATCCGCGCCTTCCCGATGCAGGCCTTCGTGCGCTTCTTTTCGAGCCACCAGCTGTTCGCGCTGGGCCGGCGGATCAATTGGCGCACCGTCAAGGGCGGCAGCCAGAGCTATGTCAAGGCGCTGGAGCAGCGCTTCGGCGCGCAGGTGGAGCGGGGCAGGGGCGTGCAGCGCGTCATCCGCGAAAACGGGCTGGTGATCGTCGAGGACGAGACGGGCGAGCGCGACGTCTTTACCGATGTGGTGATGGCCACCCATGCCGATATTTCGCTCAAGCTCCTGGGGGACGCCGATCCGCTGGAGCAGGACCTGCTGGGCTCGTTCGGCTATACGGACAATGTCGCGGTGCTGCACGAGGACCCGAGCTTCATGCCCAAGCGTCGCCATGTCTGGGCGAGCTGGAACTATGTGGCCAATGGGGCGCCCGAAGCCGATAGCCAGCTCTGCGTCACCTATTGGATGAACCGGCTGCAGGGGCTCGACAAGCGGCAGAACGTGTTCGTGACGCTCAATCCGGGCCGCGAGCCGCGCGAGAGCGCCATGAAGCGGAAATTCCACTATACCCATCCGCTGTTCGACCAGGCGGCGCTGACGGCGCAGCGCCAGCTCTGGCAATTGCAGGGGCGGCGCAACAGCTGGTTCTGCGGGTCCTATTTCGGCTATGGGTTCCACGAGGATGCGCTGCAGTCCGGGCTCGCGGTGGCCGAGAATTTCGGCGTGCGGCGGCCCTGGGACGTGCCCAATGCGTCGGGGCGCATCAGCCTCGAGCCGGTGGCGGAAATGGCGGCGGAATGAACGCGGAGAGCGGCATCTATACCGGACATGTGGTGCACGCCCGGCTGCGCCCCAAGGCGCACAAGCTGGACTATAAGGTATTTTGCCTGCTGCTCGACCTCGACAGGCTCGAGGCGCTGGACCGGGGGCTGAAGCTCTTCGCGTTCAACCGCTGGGGTGTGCTGAGTTTTCGTGAGAAGGACCATGGCGACGGCGGGCCGCTCAAGGATTGGGTGGCGCGCAAGCTCGGCGAGGCGGGGATCGTCGCCGATGGGGCGATCCGGGTTCTCTGTTATCCCGCTATGTTCGGCTATGTGTTCAATCCGCTGACGGTGTTTTTCTGCCATGGGCAGGATGGCCGTTTGAAAGCCATGATCTACGAGGTGCACAATACGCACCAGGAGCGGCATGCCTATGTGCTGCCGGCGGGGGAAAGCGCCGAGGGCAGGATGCAGCAGGCGGCGGAGAAGGCGTTTTTCGTCTCCCCCTTCATGCCGATGGAGTGCACCTATCATTTCTCCATCCTGCCGCCGGGGGAAAAGGTGTCCATTGGCATTCGTGAGACCGATGAGGCGGGCACGCTTCTTACCGCGAGTTTTGCCGGGGCGTTCAGCCCCCTGACCGACAGGGGACTGTTGCGGGCGCTGCTGGCGCACCCGCTGATGACGCTGAAGGTGAGCGCCGGGATTTACTGGGAGGCGATCAAGCTGGTCGCCAAGGGGTTTCGGATTTTCCCGCACATTCCCGTCGCGCCGCGAACTCAGCGCACCAGCCGCCGGGTGATGGCGAAAAAGAGCGGATAGGGCAGGATGCCCAGAAACTTCATGGCGAGCTTCATCGGCCAGGGAAAGACGATCTCGAACTTTTTGCCGGCCTCTAGCCCATCGGCCATGATGCGGGCTGCCTGGTCGGGCTGCATCAGGAAGGGCATGGGGAATGTATTGCGCCGCGTGAGCGGGGTGTCGACGAAGCCGGGACTGATCAGGTGGAGACCGACGCCGTGTGGCTCTAGCTCGGGCTTCAGGGCTTCGCCCAGCGCAATGAGCGCGGCCTTGCTGGCGCTATAGGCCGAAGCCGTTGGCAGGCCCCGATAGCCGGCGACGGAGGCCATGAGGGCGACGCGCCCGGTCTTGCGGGCGATCATGGCGGGCAGGATCACCGAGAGGCAATTGGCGACGCCCATGACATTGGTGTCGATGACGCCGGTAAACTCGGCGAGGTCGAAATTGGTGGCGGTCACCTCCGAATGGGTGCCGGCGTTGAGGATGACGAGATCGGGCACGCCGAAATCGCGGAAGATCTGGGTGGCAACGGATGGCACGGCGTCCTTGTCGGTGACGTCGAGCACATAGGGTTTTATCACGCCGCCCTTTGCCGCGGCTTCGGCGGCGAGGCTTGTGAGATCATCCTCGGTGCGTGCGCTGGCGGCGATGGTATGGCCGCGCGCGCTCAGCTCGAGGGCGAGGGCCCGGCCAAGGCCCTTGCCGGCACCGGTGATCCATATTGTCGATCTGCTCATGACGCTTCCAAAACACTGTTCCGCCTTTGCTACGCAGGGGCGAGCCGATCGGATCGGGCGCGGCCGATGAAAGGCGGTGGATAAGGCCATTTTCCCGCCGCGCCGGGCGGGTTAAGGATGGGAACGATTTTTTCCCGTTTCCGGATAGGACCATGACCGACACTGTTCTCGACCGTTTCCTGCGCTATGTGGTGATCGATACCCAGTCGGACGGGTCCTCGCCCACCCAGCCTTCCACCGAAAAGCAAAAGGATCTGGGGCATTTGCTGGTCAAGGAACTGCTCGAAATCGGGCTGTCCGACGCGGCCATGGACGAGAATGGCTATATCTACGCCACCATCCCGTCCAATACCGACAAGGACGTGCCGGTCATCTGCTTTTGCGCCCATATGGACACGGCGCCCGATTTTTCCGGTACCGGCGTCAAGCCGCAGGTGCTGGCCAATTATCAGGGCGGGGACATTACCCTTGTCGGCGATGCCAGCCGGGTGATCCGCGTGTCCGAACATGGCGAACTGGCCAACCAGATCGGCAATGACATCGTCACCTCGGATGGGACGACGCTGCTGGGCGCAGACGACAAGGCCGGCATTGCCGAGATCATGAGTGCGGCAAAGATGCTGGTCGATGACCCTTCGATCAAGCATGGCACGATCAAGATCCTCTTCACCCCAGACGAGGAAATCGGGCGCGGTGTCGACAAGGTGGACCTGGCCCGGCTCGGGGCCCGCTTCGCCTATACGATGGATGGGGAGACCGCCGGCACGATCGAGGACGAGACCTTTTCGGCCGACGGGCTGGAACTGGTGATCACCGGGGCGGCGATGCATCCGGGCTTTGCCAAGGACCGGATGGAAAACGCCATCAAGATCGCCAGTGAAATCGTGGCGCTGCTGCCGCGTGCGGTCTCTCCCGAGGGGACAGATGGCCGGCAGGGTTTTGTGCACCCGACGGGGATTTCCGGCTCGATGGAGCGGGCCAGCGTTAGCATGATCGTGCGCGACTTTGTCGACGATGGCCTCGTCGAAAAGCGGGGCATGGTCGAAAAGATCGCCCGCGAGGTGCTGGCGAAATATCCGCGCTCGAGCCATGCGATCACCGTGAAAGAGCAGTATCGCAATATGAAGCAGGTGCTCGACCAGAACCCCGAGATTGTCGAGAACGCGGTGGAAGCGGTGCGGCGGGCCGGGATGGAGCCGATCAAGGGCTCGATCCGTGGGGGTACGGATGGATCGCGATTGTCCTTCATGGGCCTGCCCTGCGCCAATATCTTTGCCGGCGGGCATGCCTTCCACTCGCCGCTCGAATGGGTGAGCCGGCAGGACATGGAAAAGGCCGCAGCGACGATCGTTGAACTGGCAAAGATCTGGGAAGAGCGGGCGTAGGGGGCCAGGGGTTCTCTGTCACCCCCAGAGCTACAATCGGGCTTGACCCAAGGGTTTGCGTCCCCGTGTCAATCGTCGGTGTGGGGCGCGCGAATTGGCCCTCGGGTCGAGCCCGAGGGAAGCCCGATGATGGTGAGTGATGCGGGAAAACCAGGCGTCCCCAAAAGGGGGCGCTTTGTCGTCGGGCCCTATTGCCAGTGCGCGACGCGCTGCTTGCGGCGCGGTGCTTCTGGGGCCGGCGTGGCGGTCAGCACCAGATCGGCCATGGCGGCGAGATGGGACGAGCCACCGGCCTCGGCATCGAGCGTGATGACGACGACATCGTAGAGTTCGACAAGGGCGAGGAGCAGGGTGCGGACCGGCCGGGCCGACGCATCGAGCATGTCCTGACGGCCCCAGGGAATGAGGGCTGCCTCTTCGGCGCCTGTGCCGTGAATGATGTCGGCGAAGCGCGCCTTGCCCATGGAAAGATCGCTGATGCCGGGGGCACTGCCACGGCGGCGGCTGGCCGCGTCGATCAAGACCACACGCTTTCCATCCTCGGCATAGGTCTCGAGCAGTTCGCGCGCCTTGGCGCGGGTGTCCCCTGGCGTGCCGCGCGAGCGGATGGCGACAATGCGCGCATCGGCAAGGCGGAGGTCGGCGACGCGCTCGTAGCTATCGGCAGGGGCAGTTTCGGGTGCGGGCCTTGCCCGTTCGACGCGCGTCGGCTCGGTGGCGGGCGTGCCGATCCAGCTGGCCGCGATGGCGATCTGGGGTTGGGAGAGATCGCCGGAGAACCAATTGTGCTCGGGGCTCGGGACGGCACGAACCGGCTCGGGCGCGATCTGTGGGCGTTCGGCCTGGGGCGCCGGCGCGGGCGGCAGTTCGACGGCATGCATTATCGGCGCCGGTGCCATGGCGTCGTTTGGTTCGACAGCAATTGCCAGGGTCCGGTCGATTTGCTTTTTCCGGCGCGGTGCGCGTGGGGCACGGACGGGCAGGGGCGCACTGGCGGCGACCGGCTGCTGCAGGGCAATCAGGCCGAGCTGGCCGAAAAACGCGAAGCCGCCAGCAAGGCCGAGCGCCAGCGTGGTGCTGACCGGGCGCGACAAGGCGGTGACGCTGGGGGCGGGATCGCCATTGGTCGAGCCGGTGAGAATGGTGTCGTCGACGGTGCGGCTGGCCAATTGGGCTTCATATTCGCCGCGCAACGTCGCTTCGAGCTTCCTGGCCGCCTCGCTATCGGCGCGCATCATGGCCACCAATTGGCCGGCCTGCTCGCCGATTTCGGCATTGGCCAGCGCAATCTCCTCGGCAAGGGCGCGCATATTGGGGTGATTGGGCAGGAGCGTTACCGCCAGCTTCTTGCGATCGGCCTCGAGCGTCAGGAGATCATCGAGGCGGCGGGCGAGGGCGGGCAGGCTCTCGGCATGGAGCCCCAGCGCGGCGTAATCATTGCTGGCGACGAGGCTTTCGATGCGCCGCGCCTTTTCTTCGAGGGTGACGCGGTTTTCCCAAGCCAGGGTCATGCGCTGCTGGAGAACGCCGATATCGGCATCGCCAAGCTGCGCCCGGGGCACAAGCTGCGCCCGAGGCAGAGGGGTATTTGCGGGCGTGGCACTGGGCTGCGGGGTTTCGGCAATCGGGGGCGCGGCCAATATGGGCTGCGCGAGGGCGTGGCTGGCGGCTATGGCTGCAGCGATGGCGCGCGCATTGGCCTCGGTCCTCGCGACCGCCTCGACGCGGAGGCTCTTGCCATCGGCACCGGGGGAAATGGTCAGGGTGCGGCGCAGAAGGGTGATGCTGTCGAGCGATGCATCGGCGCTGCGCAATTCCTGCACGGCGGACTGGGGCAGGCGCGCGACGATATCGGCCAGGTGGACAGGATCGAGGAACTCGGCGATTTGCTCGTCGGCCGGCACGTCGCCACTATAGGGCAGATCGAGCCGGGCCTGATATTTGGCCGGCTGGAGATGGACGCCGACAAAGGCGAGGCCCATGACGAGAAGGGTGATGCCGGCTATGCGCGGCAGGCGCGGCGCCACGGCCGCGACGAAGGACCCGATAAAGTCGATTGCGCCGTTGCGCTGAAAAAATGTGGTCTGCATCGCCGCCTCTTTGAGCGGTCAGAATGCGCCAACGTAGTTAATTTTATGCAAACCCCGTCGCAATTTGCGACGGGGCGCGGGGTGGGGTTCCGCTAGAGGTCGATGTCGTCGTCGGCCAGACCGTCGAGATCGGCGGCGGCGCGGCGGAGGATGTCAGCGGCGCGGGTCTGCTGTTCCTCGGAGCCGTGGCGAGCCTTCTTGAGGGCGGCTTTCAGCGCCTTGCGGGCGGCGTCGAGTTCGGGGATGGCATCCTTCATCGGGCGATCATGCTCGAAGGGATTGCCATGTTCCCCGCCATGGGCGCGGGGCGGCTCGGGGCGGGTATTGCCGTCTTCCGGCTGACCGCCGAAGGGCCAATCGGCCCGGACGAACTCGCGGAACCGGTTGAACTGCTCTCCGGTGCGGGCGAGGAAATCGAGCGTAGCCGCAATGGCTTCGCGGTTTTCCGCCAGATGTGTGCGGCCCTCATCGGTGATGGTATAGAGCTTCTTGTTGGCCTCGGCGGAAGAGGTGACGTAGCCGGCTTCCTCGAGATAGGTGAGGGCCGGATAGACGATGCCGGGGCTGGGCGAATAAACGCCGCCGGACCGCTCTTCGACGGCCTTGATCAAATCGTAGCCGTGGCGGGGCTGCTGATCGATGAGGAAGAGGGCGACGAGACGCACATCGCCCGAGGCCAGCATGCGGCCAATGCGAAAATTGCCGCCGAGATTGCCGATCTCATCGTCGATGTTCTGGACGCGTCCCCAGCCCTTGCGCGCCATCTGCTCAAAACGCCGCCAATTGGGTTCGCCATTGCGCCAGTAGGAAGACATGATTGTATCTCCTGATAGGTCTTTGTTTCCGTAATCAGGAGATTGGGGCGAGTAAGAGGGGATTCAAGATATATCTTATGAGTGGTTTCGAAAATGTGATCGAGGGGTGTGGACCGCTCCGCGCCACACGGTGCTTCCCTCGGGCCTGACCCGAGGGTCTCTGGCCAAGGTGCAAATTGTCAGTTTGGGGCTCGCGACATGGCCCTCGGGTCGGGCCCGAGGGAAGCGCGGTGGGTGATTGAGGGATGTGGGATAGCTGATGGCCCAGACCCCCACCCGGCCTCCCCCTGTAGGAGGGGGAGGAGTGGGGCCGGTGGGTGGTGGAGGCTTTGCGCCGAAGCGGCCATGGGCGCGATCGGTCCCTCCCCCTGGAGAGGGGGAGGTTAGGTGGGGGTGGTTGCGGTTACGAGGCCCGGATTACGGGCGGCTGGCCCATTCGAGGAGGCTGGCAAGGCCGACGAAGGGGATGCCGGCGTGTTCGCTGAGGCCGGAGGCGCAGGTGGAGACGGTGGAAACGCCCAGCTGGCAATTGGCCGGAACGTCCTTGCCGACCCGGCGGGTGGCGTGGGCGTTGAGCTCGGGGATGAAGAGCCCCTTGTCGCCTGCATAACCGCAGCAGGTGATCGAGGAGAGCACGGCGATCTCTTCGGCACAGGCGCGGGCAATAGTCTCGGTGGCCGGCTGTTCGAAGAGGCGCTGGGCCGAGCAATTGTGGTGCACGGCAATTACCGGCAGCTTTTGCGTCAGCTTCAGTTTCGGCAGCACATGGGTGACGAGGAACTGGGCCGAGTCGGTCACAGTCGCATCGCCCGGCACGTCCTTGAGGTGCTTGGCGCAGGTGGAAGCGTCGGTGACGACGGGCAGGCGGCCCGCGTCTGAGGCGGCCGAGAGGTTTTTGGCCAAGGCGCCGCCGACTTCAGCGGCCTGTTCCGGAAAACCCTTGGACTGGAACGGCTGGCCGCAGCACTGGCCGTTGAGATTTTCCGGGATGATGATTTCGTAGCCGGCGCGTTCAAGCAGGGCCACCATGGCATTGGGCGTATCGAGCAGGTTGTGCTCGGTTTTCGGCGCGCCGAACATGCGGCTGGGGCAGGCCGGGAAATAGACGATCTGCTCGCGGCCGGTCTGGGCGATGGGCACCGGGAAGCCGGACTTTTTGGGGTCCTGACGAGTGTCGCGGACTTTTGGCGTGCCCGGGCCGTGGTGCAGGGTGCGCGAAACGCGCGGGATGGCCTTGTTGGTGAGGCGGCGAGCCGTCTCGGTGATGGCTTCGACGGCCGGGGCCGGGATGATGGTGCGGGCCGCGTCAGCCAGCGCCACGCCACCGCGCATGAAGCTCTCGATGGTGCCGGTGTGGTCGGCGGTGAAGCGGGCGACCGACTGGGCGGTGTTGCCGCGACGGCGGGCGCGTTCGCCCATGATCATGGTGCCGGTTTCAATGCCGACGGGGCAGCGCAGGGAGCACAGATTGCAGGCCGCGCAAGTGTCCATGCCCGCATATTGGAAATCGGCCTCGAACCGGGCCAGGCGTTCCGGATCCTCGCCGCTTTCGCGCAGGCGGGCGCGTTCGCGGGTGACGGCGATGCGCTGGCGCGGGGTCAGCGTCATGTGATGGCTGGGGCAGGCCGGCTCGCAGAACCCGCATTCGATGCAGAGGTCGACAAGCTCGTCGGCCAGCGGCATGACCTTCAGATTCTTGACGTGAATCTTGGGGTCGTCATTGAGCAGCACGCCGGGATTGAGCAGGCGCTCGGGGTCGAAGGCGGCCTTGATGGCATGCATGATGCCATAGGCCTTGGATCCCCATTCCGCCTCGACGAAGGGCGCGATGGCGCGGCCGGTGCCGTGCTCGGCCTTGAGCGAGCCGCCATAACGGACGGAGACGAGCTCGGAGAGTTCCTGGTTGAAGTCGTCGAATTTTTGAGCGGCGCCGGGTTTTGAGAAATCGTCGCTCATCTGGAAATGGAGGTTTCCGGCGAGCGCGTGGCCGAAAATGATGGCGTCTTCATAGCCGTGCGCGTCGAGGAGATTGCGCATGTCGACGACGAATTCGGCCAGCCGGTCGATCGGGGCGGCAACGTCCTCGGTGAGCATGGATGTGCCCTTGGGACGGGCGGCGCCACCGGAGGTGAAGAAGCCCTTGCGGATATCCCAGAGCGCGTGGCTGCGATGTTCGTCGGTCGAGAGATCGATATGGGTGGCGCCGTGGCGACGGAGGAGATCCTCGGCCTTGGCGACTTCCGCGGAGAGGGTTTCCGCATCGGGGGCGGTGACGTCGATGAGAACGGCCGGGGAATCCTCGGTGAGCCAAGGCAGGAGCGGGGCCATGGGGCCGAGATGCTCGACGGTGGCGAGGGCGCGGCGCTCGATATATTCGGCGGCGGTGACGCCCGTTGTCACCTGCACGCCGCCATTGGCCATTTCGATAATGGCGCGGCCGGCAGCCTGCGGATTGGGGAAGGGGATGAGGCCCGTTGCCTTGAACGGATGTTCCGGCACGGTGTTGTAGCTGACCTCGGAAACAAAGCCGAGCGTGCCTTCCGAGCCGACCATCAAATGGATCAGGATATCCAGCGGGTCGTGATAATCGACCAGCGCATTGAGCGAATAGCCGACGGTGTTCTTGATCCGGTATTTGTGGCGGATGAGGGCGACGAGATCGGCATCGGCCATGATCTCGTGGTGGAGGCGGTGCAGCTCCTCGAGCATGGAAGCGTGGCTGATGCGGAAGGCGTCGCAGCTGGCGGGATCGCCGCTGTCGAGCATGGTGCCGTCGGTCAGCACGATCCGCAGCCGCGCCATGGTGTGATAGGTGTTTTGCGCAACACCGCAGCACATGCCGGACGAATTATTGTTGACCACGCCGCCGATCTTGCAGGTCGCCTGGCTGGCCGGGTCGGGGCCGATCTTCTTGTTGAAGGGTTTGAGGGCCTTGTTGGCTTCGGCGACGATGATCGCGGGGCCAAGCGTGATTTTTTCAGCGCCCGGATGGATCTCCATCTTGCGCCAGCCATCGCCCAGCACGGCGAGGACGCCATCGGTGACGGCCTGGCCGGAGAGGGAGGTGCCGGCGGCGCGGAAGGTGACGGGCAAGCCCTCGGCGCGCGCGGCCTTGAACACGGCGCGGACATCGTCCTCGGAATTGACGAAGACGACCACGGCCGGAATGAGCCGATAGGAACTGGCGTCCCCGCTCCAGGCATAGGTCATGAGCGGGTCGGTATGGATGGCACCGGAGATCTGGCCCTTGAGGCGCGCGGCAACGCGCTCACCGGCGGCTTGACGATCAGGCGCGGGCGCCTTGGGCTGAGTCGAATAAAGAAGGGCTTGCTGCATCCCGCCATACTAACATGTTAGTAGCGGCGTGGCGAGATAATCCCGTTCCGAGAGGCGAAATCGGCAGCCCCTTCACTGGAGCGGCGGCAGGGTGGCCCTGGCGGCGTGCGAGATGCGATCGATCAGGTCCTCGATACGGTCTTCGCCGCGCCTGTCCTTGAGCACATAGAGTCCGGCGATGGCCGGCCGGGGATCCTGCCTCTGGATGATCTCGACCAGCCCATCGGCCGCGAAGATGTCGCGCATGACATGGGTGTGGATCAGCACCGCGGCGGTGGCGAGGGTGTAGTCGACGCAGGCCGCAAGCGAATTGGAGCGGAAGGCGAAATGGGTGCGGTCGAACACGGTTTCGACGCGGGTGCGCCGTCGGGAGGGGTCGAAGAAGCGGTCGTGTCGGCTCTCGGCGAGGGATGAGATGACGCGGGGGTAGCGGTCGATTTCGGCCTGGGTCCGCGGGGCGCCGGCGAGCGGATGGCCCGCATGGACGAAGAAGGCATTGTAGACCCTGGTGAGGGGCACGAAATCGGTGCCGAGATTGGGGCTCAGCCCGTCGATCTCGTGCGCCAGAAACATGGAAATATCGCCCGAAAGCATCTGGTCCATCAGGCGCAATTGATTGCCGAGGCTGACCTGCACCGGGGCCCTCGGAAATTCGCCCTGATAGCGAACGATGAGGTCGCGCAGGAACATGTTCCACCAGGAATAGCCCGAGCCGATGGCGAGGCCCCGTTCGGCGCCATGCTGCTGGTCGATAATGGCGGTGAGGGTGTTGTCATAGAGGCGCTGCATGAGGCGGGCGTTTTCATAGAGCGTTTCGCCATAGCGGGTCAGCGTCACGCCGCGGGAAGAGCGCTCGAATAGCGGCGCACCGATATGCTCCTCGAGCTTGCGCATATTGATGGTCAGCGTGGGCTGGGTGATGAGCAGCGCGGTGGCGGCGCCGCTCAGCGTGCCCGCATCGGCCACGGCCAGGAATTGGGATAACAGCTTGTCCATGGGCAAAATCGCTCAGCTATAGATTGCCTCTATAATATCGCGGCAATTTCATAGTTTTCCAACGAGTGTTTTTGGTCCAATCTGATGCCACGACAGTCGCACTACGCCATGCCGGAGGGGGTCAGCGGAGGGGCGCGAACGCAGAGGAATCATTTCATCACCAGGGCGGCGAGCCGGTTTCCGGCGACCAGAAATCAACTTTTCCAGTCTTCCATACAAGCTTGATTGCGGTATTGTACGTCTATATGGTGTTGGGTAACTGGCTGGTTATTTAGAGGGCACTCGGCATCTGCCGACGCCTGTCCAGGGCATAAACCATGAATGAGCGCCCTGGGCTCATTAGTAACCAGTTGGTGATTTAGCGACGGGGAGGTCGCTGTTTCGTCTCGTGCCGGCAGGGCCGGACGCACAATCTTTGGGAGGTTTGACATGACATTTCGTATCGGTCGCCGGCAGTTCCTGATGGGAAGCTCGGCGCTTATCGCAGCCGGCGCCGCCGGTTTCAGCCCGGCCTTCGCCCAGGGCAGCCCCCTGCGCATGATCTGGTGGGGCGGCCAGGCCCGCGCCGACCGCACGCTGGCGGTGGCGGACGCCTATGCCGACGCCAAGGGCATCACGCCGCTGGAAGGCGAATTCCTCAGCTGGAACGATTACTGGCCCAAGCTGGCGACCCAGACGGCCGGTGGCACCGCCCCCGATATCCTGCAGATGGATTATCGTTTCATCGTCGAATACGCCTCGCGCAATGCGATCGCCCCGCTCGATGAATATGTCGGCGGCGTGCTCGACCTCAGCGATTTCGACGAGGACCAGCTCGCAGGCGGCAAGGTGGACGGCAAGCTCTATGGCCTCAGCCTCGGCGCCAATTCGGTGGCCATGCTGGCCAATTCGACCGCGTTCGAAGAAGCCGGCCTTGCCGTTCCGGGCATGGACTGGACCTATGACACGCTGCGCGAACTCGGCGAGGGCTTCAAGGCCGCCAATATTCGCGGCGGCATGCGGGCCATGTCGGACGGCTCGGGCGCAGAACCTATGCTGGACAACTGGATCCGCCAGCGCGGCAAGGCGCTCTATACGCCCGAAGGCAAGCTGGGCCCCGACGCCGACGACATGGTCGAGTGGTTCACCATGTGGAACGAGTTCCGCGACGCCGGCTATATCGTGACGGCAGAGGACAACGCCCTCGATACCGGCGCACCCGAAACCTCCATGGTTGCGATGAACAAGGCGGCCCTGCTGCCGTCCAACTCCAACCAGCTGGTCATCCACCAGTCCGTCAGCAAGGACAATCTGACCATCACCTCCTATCCGCGCATCGCGGCGGGCGTGGGTGGCGGACATTATCGCAAGCCCAGCCAGTTCTGGTCCCTCGCCGGCTCCTCGCAGAACAAGGAAGCGGCTGCCGAATTCCTCAGCTTCTTCATCAACGATACCGAAGCCGGCAAGATCCTGGGCGTCGAACGCGGGATTCCCTGCTCGGCCAAGGTACGCGACGCCGTCGCTCCGACGCTGAGCCCGCAGGACCAGATCGCGCTCAATTTCGTGGCCAATCTCGGCGATCTGCTTGGACCGCTGCCGGCTTCCCCGCCGAATGCGGCCGGCGAAATCGACACGTCGCTGCTGCGTGTCCTCAGCCAGGAAGTGGCCTTCGGGGGCCGTTCCGCCGAAGACGCCGGCAAATTCTTCGTCGAAGAAGCAACTGCTATCCTCAACCGGGCGGCTGTCTGACTATGACTGTACATGCGGCAGACGCGGCCATGCACAATGCCGCATCCCGCAGGTCGATCTGGTCGAGGGCGTGGGAAAACCACGCCCCCGGCTATCTCTTCCTGCTTCCCTGGCTGATCGGCTTTATCGGCCTCACGGTCGGGCCGATGATTTCTTCCTTCTATCTCAGCTTCACCAATTTCGACCTGTTGACGCCGGCGCGCTGGGTGGGGCTCGAAAACTACCAGCGCATGTTCACCAATGACCGCAATTTTGCGGCCTCGCTGCGGGTGACGTTCACCTTCGTGCTGTTCTCGGTGCCGCTGAAGCTCGCCTTCGCGCTCGTCATCGCCATCCTGCTCAATCGGGGCATGAAGGGCCTGCCGCTTTATCGGGCGCTCTTTTACCTGCCGAGCCTGCTCGGCGCTTCGGTCGCCATCGCCATCCTCTGGCGCCAGATTTTCTCGGGCAGCGGCCTCGTCAACCAGTTCCTGGCCAATTTCGGCATTGTCGGGCCGAGCTGGATTTCCAATCCGAATTATTCGCTGTGGACGCTGATCATCCTGTCGGTCTGGCAGTTCGGTTCGCCCATGATCATCTTCCTCGCCGGGCTCAGGCAGATTCCGCAGGACATGTATGAGGCGGCAAGCCTCGATGGCGCGGGCAAGTGGCGCCAGTTCTGGAAGATCACGCTGCCGCTCCTGACCCCGGTCGTGTTCTTCAACGCCATCATCCAGACGATCAACTCGTTCCAGAGCTTTACGCCGGCCTTCATCATCTCGAACGGCACCGGCCAGCCCATCAACTCGACGCTGTTCTACGCGCTCTATCTCTACAACGAGGCGTTCAGCTTCTTCCGCATGGGCTATGCCTCCGCACTCGCCTGGTTCCTCCTGTTCCTGATCGCGTGCTTTACCGCCTTCTCGTTCCTCACCAGCAAATATTGGGTGCACTATGACGACTGATGCACACACGCTGACGGTGGTGACCGGGGCCGAGAACGACCCGGCGGCCCGCCTGCGCAAGCGCATCTTCTCGGTGCTTGCCCATGCCCTGCTGATCGGCGCCTCGATCCTGATGCTCTATCCGCTGCTCTGGCTCCTGGCGGCGTCGTTCAAGCCGGACAACCAGATATTCAACACCGGCATCTGGCCGAGCGCGGATTGGAGTCTCGACGCCTATTTCCGAGGCTGGAACGCCATGCGCGTCAGCTTCTCGGTGTTCTTCATGAACTCCTTCGTCATCGCCATCCTCAGCATTATCGGCAATCTGATGGCCTGCTCGATGGCGGCCTATGCCTTTGCGCGCATGGAATTCAAGTTCAAGAATTTCTGGTTCGCCATGATGCTGATGACGCTGATGCTGCCCAGCCAGGTCACCATCATCCCGCAATATGTGCTGTTCCGCGATCTGGGCTGGATCAACACCATCCTGCCACTGGTGGTGCCGAAATTCCTCGCGGTGGATGCCTTCTTCATCTTCCTGATGGTGCAGTTCTTCCGCGGTATTCCGCGCGAGCTGGACGAGGCGGCGCGCATGGACGGCGCCGGGCCCTGGCGCATCTATTGGAAGATCATGCTGCCGCTGTCGACGCCCGTGCTGGTGACGGCGGCCATCTTCACCTTCATCTGGACCTGGGACGATTTCTTCGGACCGCTCATCTTCCTCAATCGCATGCAGGACTACACGGTGACGCTGGGTCTGCGGACCTTCGTCGACTCGACCGGCGAAAGCGACTTTGGGGGCCTGTTTGCCATGAGCGTGCTCTCGATCGTGCCGATTTTCCTCTTCTTCCTCATCTTCCAGCGGTTCCTCATCGAGGGCATCGCCACCACCGGTATGAAACGCTAGACCATGACGCAGATAAAATTTGCCGCCATCGGCATCAACCACGCCCATATTTATGGGCAGGTGGATTGCCTCAAACGCGCCGGAGCCGAGTTTGTCGGCTTTTATGCGGTGGAAGACGATCTCGCTGCCGCATTCGGGGCGAAATATCCCGAGGCGCCGCGCGTGAGCGATCCGCGCGT
The DNA here is from genome assembly GCF_029201545.1 of Devosia sp. FJ2-5-3. Classification (NCBI taxonomy): domain Bacteria; kingdom Pseudomonadati; phylum Pseudomonadota; class Alphaproteobacteria; order Hyphomicrobiales; family Devosiaceae; genus Devosia; species Devosia sp. FJ2-5-3. The sequence goes on from NZ_CP104007.1 coordinate 395,173, forward strand.
GCTGCTCGAGGATGAGAGCATTGCCATCATCGTCACGGCCGCCATTCCGGGTGATCGCGCCGAAATCGCGCTCGCCGCCATGCGCCATGGCAAGGATGTGCTGACCGACAAGCCGGGCATGACCACCTTTGCCCAGCTTGACGAGATCAAGCGGGTCCAGAAGGAAACCGGCCGCATCTTCTCGGTGCTCTATTCCGAGCATTTCGAGGTGCCTGCGGCGGTGGAGGCGGGCAATCTGATTGCCGCCGGCGCCATTGGCGAAGTGGTCAATACGGTGGGGCTCGGGCCGCATTCGCTGCGGCTCAACAATCGGCCGGATTGGTTTTTCACCCGCAGCCGCTATGGCGGCATTTTGTGCGACATCGCCAGCCACCAGTTCGAGCAGTTCCTGTTCTTTGCGAACGCCATGGATGGCGAGGTGCTCTCGGCCAATGTCTATAATCGCAACCATCCGCACCGGCCGGGGCTGCAGGATGTGGGTGACGCGCATATGCGCACCGAGCGGACGACCGGCTATGTCCGGGTCGACTGGTTTACACCCGAAGGCCTGCCGACCTGGGGCGATGGGCGCCTGACGATCCTGGGGACCGAAGGCTTCATCGAGCTTCGGAAATATGTCGATATCGCCGGACGGCCGGGCGAGAACCATCTCTTCCTCGTCGACAAACAGGGCACGCGCCATATCGATTGCTCGGCTGTCGATCTGCCGTTCGGGCGTCAGTTCCTCGACGACGTGCGCAATCGCACCGAGACGGCGATGCCGCAGGAGCGGTGCTTTAACGCCATGAAGATGGCACTGACGGCGCAGGCCATGGGCGAGCAGGGTACGGAGTGGGGCCAATGAGCCGGATCTATAATGTTGCCGTGGTCGGCGGGGGTATCGGGCGCAGCCATATCGTCGAGGGCTATCTGCCCAATGCCGACAAGTTCAAGGTTGCGGCTATCTGCGACCTCAACCCCGAGCGGCTCGACAAGATCGGCGAGGAGTTCGGCATCGAGCGCCGGGTCGTCAATTTCGACGATCTGCTGGGCATGGACGATATCGACGTGATCGACGTCTGCACCCCGCCCGGCGTGCATTTTTCCATGGTGATGGCGGCGCTCAAGGCCGGCAAGCATGTGGTGTGCGAAAAGCCGCTGGTCGGCTCGCTCAAGGATGTCGACGCCGTCATGGAGGCCGAGAAGCGCTCCAGCGGCAAGCTGATGCCAGTGTTCCAGTATCGGTTTGGCGACGGCATCGAGCAGGCCAAGGCGATCATCGATGCCGGCATTGCCGGAAAGCCCTATGTCGGCACAGTTGAGACAATGTGGCGGCGCGAGGCGGCCTATTATTCCGTGCCGTGGCGCGGCAAATGGGCGACCGAGCTTGGCGGCGTGCTGATGGGCCATGCCATCCACCCGCACGACATCTTTACCTATCTGATGGGCGATATTGCCCGGGTGTTCGGGCGCGTGGCGACGCGGGTCAATGATATCGAGGTGGAAGATACGATTTCGGCCTCGCTCGAAATGAAGAGCGGCGCGCTGGCGAGCCTCACGGCAACGCTGGGCTCGGCCGACGAGATCAGCCGCATTCGCCTGTCATTCGAAAACGTCACCTTCGAGAGCGATCACGCGCCTTATAATCCGGGCAACAAGCCCTGGAAAATATTGCCGCGCAATGACGAGACGGCGGCGAAAATCGAGGCGCTGCTGGCCAATTGGACCCATGTGCCCTCGCGCTTCCAGACCCAGATGGCGCGCTTTTATGATGCGCTAAACGGCGATGGGGAACTGCCGGTGACCTCGGCGGACTCGCGCCGCTCGCTGGAATTGGTGACCGCATTCTATCATTCTTCGACCACCCACCAGGATGTGGCCCTGCCGCTCGGGGCCGATCATCCGCTCTATCAGAGCTGGGTGCCGGCCGCATTCCGGCAAAGCTAGGAGACCGACATGGCGACCAGTATCGAGCTGAGAAAACTTGAAAAGGCCTATGGCGAAATCCAGGTCATCCACGGGGTGGACCTCACCATCGAGCCCGGCGATTTCACCGTGTTCGTCGGACCATCGGGCTGCGGGAAATCGACTCTCCTGCGCATGATCGCCGGCCTCGAGCCGATCACCGGCGGCGATCTGCTGATCGACGGGCAGCGCATGAACGACGTGCCGGCGGCCAAGCGCGGCATCGCCATGGTGTTCCAGTCCTATGCCCTATATCCGCATATGTCGGTCTACCAAAACCTCGCCTTTGGCCTCGAAACGGCGAAAATGCCCAAGGCCGAGATCGAGGTGCGCGTGCAGCGCGCCGCGGAAATTCTCAAAATCGAGCCGTTGCTGAAGCGCAAGCCAAAGCAGCTTTCCGGCGGGCAGCGCCAGCGCGTCGCCATCGGCCGCGCGATCGTGCGCGAACCCAAGATCTTCCTCTTTGACGAGCCGCTGTCCAATCTCGATGCGGAACTGCGCGTCGCCATGCGCGTCGAGATCGCCAAGCTGCACAATGATCTTGGGAACACCATGATCTATGTGACGCACGACCAGGTCGAAGCCATGACCATGGCGGACAAGATCGTGGTGCTGCGGGCAGGGGTCATCGAACAGGCCGGCGCGCCGCTCGAGCTCTACAACAATCCGAAAAACCTCTTCGTGGCTGGCTTCATCGGTTCGCCGAAGATGAACTTCCTTAGCGTGACCGAAGCCAATGGGGAGCTCAACACTGCCGGCAATGCGCTGTCTCTGGGCCGTCCGTCGAGCGGCGCCGCAACGCTGGGTATACGACCGGAGCACATTACCATCACCGAGGGTTCGGGGGTGAAATTTGCCGATGTGCGCGTCGACCTCGTCGAAAACCTCGGTGGCCAGACCGTGGTCTACGCCACGACCAATGACGGGCAGGGGCTCAATATCGTGCTCGAAGGCCAGCGGCAGGTCGAGCTGGGCTCGACCGTCTCGGCCTATCTCGATCCGGCCAAGGCCCATATCTTCAACGCCGAGGGCCTCGCCATCCGGTAAAATCGCCTGGTCCCCAGGATAGCGGCCGGTCGCAATTGTGATCCTTCGTTCGTCGTGCTCATGGTGGGACGAACGGAGGATTTTTCATGCCCCAGGTGATTTCGCGCGACGGCACCCATATCGGCTATGAGCGGCAGGGCAGCGGACCGCTGGTCATCCTCGTGGGCGGAGCGACGCAATATCGAGCCGTCGACATGCGCACGCCGAACATGGTGCAGGCGCTGGCGAGCGATTTTACCGTCGTCACCTTTGACCGGCGCGGGCGCGGCGAATCCAATGACACATGGCCCTACGCGGTGGAGCGCGAAGTGGAAGACATCGCCGCGCTGATGGATGCAATGGGGGGCGAGGCCTATCTGTTCGGCATGTCCTCGGGCGCGGTGCTGGCGCTGGAGGCGGCGGCGATTCTGCCTCGCGCGGTCAAGGCCCTGGCGCTTTATGAGCCGCCTATCGATCCCGCGCGCAGCGCTGCCAGCTATCAGCAGGACCATGCAGAGATGGCCGAACTCGCCGCCGAAGGGAAGGGCCGGGAGATGATGAGCAATTTCCTCGGCTCCGTGGGCATGTCCCCCGAGGCGCTCGCGGGCTTTCAACAGAGCCCGTCCTGGCCGGCCTTCGAGGCGGTGGGGCTGACCATCGAGCATGATTATCGCATTCTCGCCGATGCGCGGCAGGGCGATACGCCGCCGGAGCGCTGGCAGAACGCCATCATGCCGGTGCTGGTCATCGACGGAGACAAGAGTTTTCCATTCATGGCGGCGGGCGCGGATTGGGTGGCCTCGGGGCTCCACAATGGGCAGCGGATCACGCTGGCCGACCAGAGCCATGATGTCGATCCACTGGTGCTGGCGCCGCTGCTCAATGTGTTTTTCCAGATGGGCAGCGTGGTGGTGCACTGAGGGGATTACCCCCCACCCGGCCTCCCCCTGGTAGGGGCAGGAGCAGGGCGGTGGCTCTCCGGCTCTTTGCCAAACTCGATCTGTCCCCCCCTTCTTCAGGGGGAGGCTAGGTGGGGGTATGCTTCAGCACCGCGCTAGCCTCGGGCGCGGCCGAGGGCCACTCCCAGCGCGCTATCTATCAAATTCGGGGCTTTCAGGCTGGCCCTCGGGTCAGGCCCGAGGGAAGGACGGTATTCTGGGCGGGCTGTGTGCCAATGCAGGTTTAGCTATTGCCGCTAGATCTGTGGCTCTCAACCCCCACCCGGCCTCCCCCTGAAGAAGGGGGAGGAGAAGGGCGGTGGCTCTCAAGCGGCTTGCCAAACTCGATGGGTCCCTCCCCCTTCTTCAGGGGGAGGCTAGGTGGGGGTTTTTAGCCGACCGGCTTGGTCTTTAAATAATCGAGCACCATCTGGACCGCATGGGCTTCGCGTTCCTGGACCATGCCGACGCTGGTCAAATCGCGTTCGAAGATGACCGAAAGCGTGGCGGTGTTGGAGACGTAGAAGAAGCCGAGCGCGGCGACGGAGATGTAGAGTTGGACCGGGTCGACGTCGCGGCGAAAAATGCCGGCTTCATTGCCGCGGGTGATGATGGCTTCGATCTGGCCGACGAGGGGCGAATGCAGCGCCTTGATGTCGGGCAGGGTCTTTAAGAAGCGCGCGTTCTCGATGTTTTCCGTGCCGAGGAGGCGGGTGAACCAGGGATTGGCGAGGAAGTGCCGGAAGGTGAAGCGCACCAGCCGGTCCATGGCCTGGGCGGGATCGTATTGGTCGAGGCTCAGCGCCCGTTCGCCCTTGCGGATCTCCTGATAGGCGTCGAGCAGAACCGCCCGGTAGAGATCCTCCTTATTGCCGAAGTAATGATAGAGCAGGCGCTTATTGGCGCCTGCCCGTTCGGCGATGGCGTCCACCCGCGCCCCTTCAAATCCGCGATCGGCAAATTCCACGCGCCCGGCGGCAAGGATCGAGGCCTTGGTCTTGACCGAATTGCGCGGTCGCCGCGTCGCGGCGTCAACCGCGCGCTTGGGCCCGGCCGCCACGGGTGAAGAGGGCTCTGACACGCTTGGATACCGCCGGAATGGACATCAGGATGGTGAGGACGATGACAAGGCAGATAACAGCACTGATCGGCCTGGTAAAGAACGGGGTCGGATCGCCATTGGTCAGCATCAGCCCGCGCCGCAGATTGAGGTCGAGGAGATCGCCCAGGACAATGCCGAGGACTAGCGGGGCCATGGGGTATTTCATCTCGCGCAGGATGAAGCCGACAATGCCGAAGGCGAGCATGACATAGACGTCGAACATGCGCTGGGTGATGGCAAAGGAGCCGACGACGCAGAGCACATAGATCACCGCCATCAGCCGTTCGCGCGGCACGGTCAGCACCTTGATGAAGAGCTTTGTCAGCGACAGGCCGAAGATGAGATTGGCGAGGGTCGCCAGCAACAGCATGGCCACGACCTGGTAGAGGAAGGCCGGATTTTCGACCATCAGCATGGGACCGGGGCGGATGCCGTGGATCATCATGGCGGCAATCAGGACGGCTGCGGCGGCCGAACCGGGCAGGGCAAGGGTGAGGGTCGGGATCATGGCGGCCGACACCACGGCGTTATCGCCGGTTTCTGCGGCGATCAGGCCCTCCTGGCTGCCCTTGCCGAACTCTTCGGGGTTTTTGGAAAGTTTCTTGGCTGCCGCATAAGAGCTCCATGAGCCCACGTCTTCGCCGACGCCGGGGATGATGCCGACAAAGGTGCCGATCAGCCCGGAGCGCAGGATGGTCTTCCAATAGCGGAAGATTTCCTTGAGGCGCGGCACCACGCGGTCCTCGACAGAGGCGATATGGGGGATTGCGGTGCGCTTCATGGTGGAGAGGATTTCGGCCAGGCCGAAGGCGCCGACCATGGCCGGAATGATATCGATGCCGCCGCCGAGACCCTGGATGCCGAAGGTGAAGCGCTGGTGGGCGTGGAGCGTCTCCATGCCGATCATGGCGACCATCAGGCCCAGAATGCCGGCGATATAGCCTTTCAGCGGCGTATCGGTGCCGCTCATCTGGCCGGAAATGACGACGCCGAAGAGCGCCAGCCAGAAAAATTCATAGGAGCCGAATTTGAGCGCCGCTTCGGAGAGGACCGGGGCGATGATGGCGAGAAAGAAAATGCCGACCAGCGTGCCAAGGGTGGACGAGGTGGTGGCAAGGCCCATGGCGAGCCCGGCCTTGCCCTGTTGCGCCAGCGGATGGCCATCGAGCGTGGCCGCGGCATTGGCCGGCGTGCCGGGGATGTTGAGCAGGATGGCCGTGCGGCTGCCGCCATAGATGGCGCCGAGATAAACGCACATCAGGGTCAGGATCGCCTGGTCGGGGGCCATCTTGTAGGTGAGGGTGACCAAGAGGGCGACGCCCATGGTGGCGGTGAGCCCGGGCAGGATGCCGATGGTGACGCCGAGGAGGGTAGCCCAGGCGACGTTGAAGAGCCCAGCCGGCGTGAGGAAATGGGCGACGCCCTGGCCGAGGAGGATGAGGCCGTCAAACATGGGCGCGCTCCGGGCAGAGGAGTGGGGTCACCCCCTCCCAGCCTCCCCCTTCAAGGGGGAGGTGCCGATTTGTGGTTTTGGCGTCAATCGTGCCCCTGCCTCCGGCCAGACACCCTCCCCCTTGAGGGGAGGGGTGGGGAGGGGGGATGCGAGCCACAGAGGGACTGAAACTGGTCATGGACATCCTCATGGCAGGCGCACGAGGAAGATGCGCTCGAAGACGAAATAGACGCCGAGCCCGCCGATAAGGGCGACGATGGCGGCCCAGATGAGCGTGCGGACCAGCGAGCCGGGGTGATCGGCCAAAACGGTCTCGAAGAGGGTGGTGAAAGTGAAGATGAAGAGGCTCGAGGCCAGCCAGAAGGGCAGGTTGCCGACCAGCAGCAACGTATAGACGAGCGCTAGGCCGAGCGCAGCGATAACGCGGATGGCGCTCCAGGACACAAGCGTGCGCGCAAGGGTCGCGCCGCTGCCGCGCTGGTCGAGGCGGGATGAGCGGAAAAACAGCAGCGAGCCGCAAAGGGTGAGGGCACAGCCCAGGATCAGCGGCACGAGGCCGGGAATGGTGGCGGGGTGAATGCGCCTGACTTCGAGGCGATCCATGGTCCAGGAGGCGTAGACGATCGCCAGGCCAAGGGCGACCAGCACAATTGAGGTTATGAGATCGGCGCGGACGCGCATGGCATCTTCGGTGGAGGCAGGATGGGTCATGACGGCAGAGGGACTTTCATCGTCAGAACGGGGCGGCGGCCGGGAGGGACCGCCACCCCAGGGCTTTACTGCGCGCCGACTTCCGTGCGGGTGGCGCAGTCGATGCCGATGGTGGAGGGATCATTGACCGCCTCGCCGCGTTCGACGGCGTCGCAGGCTTCGAGGATCACGACCGGCATGGCCAGGGCGCGGGCTTCGGCGCCATAGGATGGGGCAAAGACCGCGCCGAAGGTTTCGGCATAGGTCTTGATCGCCTCGGAGGTCGAAATTTTTTCGGCCCAGATCTTGTCGAGCGTAGCCACGACTTCCTCGGGCACGCCGGTGGGCACGAAAATGCCGAAATAATCGGGCGCCAGTTCCATGTCGGGCAGCCAATTGGTGATTGGCGGGATCGGATCCGCGCCATCGAGGACCAGCGGTTGGTTGGAGAGGACGGCCAGGGCGCGGAGGCGCTTGCCGCGGATCAGCTCCGTCTGCTCGACGGCCAATTGGGTGGTGACCATGGCTTCGCCCGAGGCGGTGGCGATGGCCGCGGGGCCGCCGCCGTCATAGGTGATCATGTTGTAGTCAAAGCCGTCGGCGGCGCCGGAGAGCGCGGCGATGGCGGTGCCACCGGACGAGGTGATGCCCGCCGTGGCGACGGTGACGGAATTGCCGCGCGTCTTGAAGGCTTCCAGCAACTGGCCGAAATCGGTGAATTCACTGTCGGCGGGGACGGAGACCACGGGCACGTTGGCGACGGAGAGATAGATGTGCCAATCGCCGATGTCGGTGTCTTCGAGCAGGCCCGTCACCGCATAGGTGGCATTATTGGCGATGGCATTGGCGGTCCAGGTGTAGCCGTCGCGCGGGGCGTTGAGCACTTCCTGGGTGCCGATGGCGCCGGATGCGCCGGGCTGGTTGACCACCACCACTTCGACCCCAAGCGCCTCGGCGAGGATGGGCGCGGTGACGCGCGTCACCTGGTCGGTGGAGCCGCCCGCGCCCCAGGGCACGATCAGATTGATCGGGCGATCCGGCTTCCAGTCCTGAGCGAAAGTCAAAGAAGTCCCGAGCACCAGGAGCGAAGCTCCCATTGCCAGGACGCCATGCAATTTCTGCAATCGTCCATCCTCCCAAAATGTGGCTTGGGGCCGATTTTTGTGGCCCTCGAGTGTCGAACTTGCGATTGCGTTTGAACGCTGTCAAGCCTGAAGTAACCGTGCGGTGATTTTGTGTTCGCTACGGGCGAGGGCAAAAATACCGGTTTGCCGGGGTTAAATCGATGCTAACAGTTTCGGGTGGGACGATCATGGGTCGTCGCGGTGGGCTTGGCTTGGGGGACAGGAATTGGAGATCGATATTGGCCGCTACGCCATCATGGCAGCGGCGCTGGCGGCCGGGGCTGTGGTCAAGGGCGCGACCGGAATGGGGCTGCCGCTGATCGCGTTGCCGGTGCTGGCTTCGACGCTGGGGCTGCAGCATGCAGTGGGCATCATGGTCGTGGTGCAGATCGTTACCAACAGCCTGCAGACCTGGCAGTTCCGGGCGGCGTCGCGGAGCGATGCGACCCGCTTCCTGCCGCTCTTTCTCGTGGGCGGGGCTATCGGCGTGCTGGCGGGGACATGGCTGCTGACGAACCTCCCCGAGCGGGTGCTGATCCTGGCGCTCGGCCTGCTGATGATTGGCTATTTCGTACTGAAACTGACCAAGCCGCACCTCGTTGTGGGGCCGGTGGCGGCGCGACGCTATGGCCCGATAGCGGGGCTGGGGAGCGGGGTGCTGCAAGGGGCAACCGGCATTTCGGCGCCCATCGGCGTGACCTTCATCCATGCCATGGGGCTGGGGCGCGACGCGCATCTCTACGCCGTATCGGCCATGTTCCTGGTGCTCGGCATCGTCCAGCTTCCGGCGCTGATTGTCTCCGGCGTGATGCAGCCGATCTGGGTGGTGGAGGCGCTGTTTGCGCTCGTTCCGATCATGATGTTCATGCCGGTTGGACAGGCGCTGGCAGGACGGCTCAGCCGGCAGGCCTTCGATCGGATGATCCTCGTCTTCCTCGGACTTGTCGGCCTCAAAATGGTGCTTGGCCTCTAGCCTACCCACCAAATGCCTGATGCTGCGGGCTTGACGCGTCCGGGCCATTATGGCTAGGAAGTAACCAACCAGTTACAACATTTGCGGCCTGGGGAGGGCAATATGGCGGAACAACGGATTGGCATCATCATGCACGGGGTCACCGGGCGCATGGGGTACAATCAGCATCTGGTGCGGTCGATCCTCGCCATACGGGATCAGGGCGGCATCGCGCTCGCCAATGGCGACCGGCTGGTGGTCGACCCGATCATCGTCGGCCGGGACGCCGACAAGATCGAGCGGCTGGCCAAAAAGCACAATATTGCCCGCTGGGGCAGCGATCTCGACGCGGCGCTGGCCAATCCCGATGACACGGTGTTCTTCGATGCTGGCACAACGCTGATGCGCGCGGGGCTGCTGGAAAAGGCGCTCGCTGCCGGCAAGCATGTCTATTGCGAAAAGCCGACTTCGGATGATTTGGAAGTTGCGCTCAACCTCGCCAGGACGGCCCGCGCCTCCGGCCTCAAGCACGGCGTCGTGCAGGACAAGCTGTTCCTGCCGGGCCTGCAGAAGATCAAGATGCTGAAGGACTCGGGCTTTTTCGGCGACATCCTCTCGGTGCGCGGCGAGTTCGGCTATTGGGTTTTTGAGGGCGACTGGCAGAAGGCGCAGCGCCCGAGCTGGAATTATCGCAAGGCCGATGGCGGCGGCATCATCCTCGATATGCTGTGCCACTGGCGCTATGTGCTCGACAATCTGTTCGGCGAGGTGAAGGCGGTGTCGTGCCTCGGTGCGACGCATATTCCCGAGCGTGTCGACGAGAATGGCAAGCGCTTCAAGGCCGATACGGATGATGCGGCCTATGCCACGTTCGAGCTTGAAGGCGGGATTGTTGCGCAGATCAATTCGAGCTGGACGACGCGCGTACGCCGCGACGACCTCGTGACTTTCCATGTCGATGGCACGCATGGCTCGGCCGTGGCGGGGCTGCACAAATGCTGGACCCAGCACCGGGTCAACACGCCAAAGCCGGTGTGGAACCCGGACCAGCCGCAGACGATGAATTTCTTCAACGATTGGGAAGAGGTTCCGGACAATTGGCCGTCCGATAACGGGTTCAAGGCGCAGTGGGAGATGTTCCTCCGCCACGTCGCCGAGGACGCGCCCTGGGAATATGGGCTTGAAGCGGGCGCCAAGGGCGTGCAGCTGGCCGAGCTCGGCCTCAAGAGCTGGGCCGAACGGCGCTGGCTCGATGTGCCGAAGCTGGAGTTTTGATCCGCAGTCCCCCTCACCCGCCCTTCGGGCCTTCGTCTGCCGCTATCGCTCCACTGGAGCGCCAGCTTGCGCCTTGAAGTCTCCCACGAGGGGAGAGGGGGACATCGAGTATTTGACGCGCACGGTGCTTCCTTCTCCCCTTGAGGGAGAAGGTGGCGCGTAGCGCCGGATGAGGGGACCCTTCCATGCCGACCATCAATCTGCCCAATCCGGATCGTTCGATCACGCCCTACACATTGAGCGGCGATCCGATCCCCTTCGTCAAATTCAAGGCGCGTGATTTTTCCCGCGTCGCCTATGCGGCGGCCCATGTGGTGGCTGATCCGTTGGCCGAGCATGATCCGTGGCTGACGCCGGCGATCGACTGGGAGACGACGCTGAAATTCCGCCATCGCCTGTGGGATCTGGGGCTTGGCGTGGCCGAGGCCATGGATACCGCCCAGCGCGGCATGGGCCTCACCTGGGCCGAGGCCAAGGAGCTGATCCGCCGGTCGCAGGCGGAGGCGCGGACGCGCGACGATGCGCTGATCGCCTATGGGGCCGGCACGGATCACCTCGCGCCGGGCCCGGACGTCACAATCGACGACATTCTGCGCGCCTATGACGAGCAGGTCGATTTCGTCGAAGGCGAGGGGGGCCGGGTGATCCTGATGGCCAGCCGGGCGCTGGCGGCTGCGGCCAAATCACCCGATGATTATGCGCGGGTCTATGGCCATGTGCTGAGTAATGTGAAGCAGCCCGTGATCCTCCATTGGCTGGGCGAAATGTTCGATCCGGCGCTGCAGGGCTATTGGGGCAATATCGATCACGACGCGGCCATGGATGTGTGCCTTGACGTCATTGCGGCCAATGCCGACAAGGTCGACGGCATCAAGATTTCCCTGCTTTCGGCGGAAAAGGAAATCGCCATGCGCCGGCGCCTGCCGGCCAATGTGAAGATGTATACGGGCGACGATTTCAACTATGCCGAGCTGATTGCGGGCGACGATCAGGGTTTTTCGCACGCGCTGCTGGGTATTTTCGACGCCATCGCGCCGGCTGCCTCGGCGGGGCTGGCCGCGCTTGGGCGCGGGAACAATAATGAGTTTTTCGAGCTGCTCGAACCCACCGTGCCGTTGAGCCGGCATATCTTTGCCGCGCCGACCCGGTTCTACAAGACGGGGGTGGTGTTCCTCGCCTATCTCAATGGGCTGCAGGACCATTTCGCCATGATTGGCGGTCAGCAATCGACGCGTTCCGTGCAACATCTGGCCGAACTGTTCCGTCTCGCCGACAAGGCGCGGGTGCTTGCCGATCCGGAGCTGGCAACAGCGCGGATGCGCGATGTGCTGGCGGTGCATGGGGTGAGGGCATGAGCGTCACGGCCAGCCACCTCCGCGATGTCATTCCCGCGAACGCGGGAACCTCCGTTTCAATTCCCCACCTTGGTAACAGGGGTTCCCGCTTTCGCGGGAATGACGCGGTGGGAGGAAATGAACTGATGGGGGGAGACAAAATATGAGCGAGCGCAAAATTTCCCTCAATCTGGCGACGACGCGCCAGCAATGGGGTTTTGCCGAGGCGGTGGATGGGTGCCTGCGCGCCGGGATCACCGCCATTTCGCCCTGGCGCGACCAGATTGCCGCCATCGGGCTCGACGAGGCGGCGCGGATCGTGCGCGAAAACAAGCTGCAGGTGACCGGTGTCTGCCGCGGCGGCATGTTCCCCGCCGAGACGGCCGAGGGACGCCAAAAGCAGATCGACGACAATCTGCGGGCCATCGATGAGGCGGCGGCGCTCAATGCCGATTGCCTTGTGCTGGTCGTGGGTGGGCTACCGGGATCTTCGAAGGATTTGCCCGGCGCCAGGCAGATGGTGACCGATGGCATTGCCGCCATGCTGCCGCATGCCAAGGCGTCAGGGGTGAAAATCGCCATCGAGCCGCTGCATCCGATGTATGCGGCGGATCGGGCCTGCGTGAACACGATCGATCAGGCGCTCGATATCTGCGAGATGCTGGGCGAGACGGTGGGCGTTGCCATCGACGTCTATCATGTGTGGTGGGACCCGAATTTGGCGCAGGCGATTGCGAGGGCCGGGCGGATGAAGCGGATTTTTGCGCACCATATCTGCGACTGGCTGGTGCCGACCAAAGATATGCTGCTCGATCGCGGCATGATGGGCGATGGGGTCATCGATTTGCCGGCGATCCGCAAGATGATCGAGGATGCGGGCTTTTACGGGCCGCAGGAAGTGGAGATCTTCAGCCAGGACAATTGGTGGAAGCGGTCGGGCGATGAGGTGCTGGCGGTGATCAAGGACCGTGTCGCGACGGTCTGCTGAGGCCAGATAAGAAAAAACCCCGGGTCCTGCCCGGGGTTCTTTTTTTGGTAGAGCATTTCACCGCGTCGTTGAAGCGATGAAGTCACTCTAATTCCTTGTTCTGTCGCGTTTCCGAACCGGAAAAGTGGTGTCCACTTTTCCTGGAAACGCTCTAGACGCGGTTATAGGCCAGCGTCTGGCAAAGGATGCCGACGCGGCAACCCTCGATTTCGATCGTATCAGGGCCCGTCTGGGTGATGGTGGCATCGGCGCTGAGCCCGCCTGCCGCAATCGCACCCTTCCACTGGTTGGGCGCGCTCTGGGCGGCCTGCATGATCTGGGTGCCGACAAAGGCGAGGTTTTCTTCGGTCGCAGAATCACCCATGAGGACATCGAGCACGCCGCAAAGATCGGTGCCGCTCTCGCCGCAGAGGCTGAATGTGAATGTGGTGCCGTATTCGTCGACGAAGGTGCCGGCGGGATTAGGTGCCGCCTGCTCGGCGCCCGGTGCTGCTTCCGTAACGGCTTCCTGGGCCATGACCGGGGCCACAAGACCTGCACAGAGGGCCCCGATGGCAAAGAGATAATTCGTATTTCGCATGGTTTCTCCACGCGACGACGCCCGCCCAACGCAGTCGCTTTTTCATTGTTGACGGAGAGGTAACGGGCCGACGCGGCCACGGTTGCACCCAATCGACATTGTGAGCGTCGAGCGGGCTTCACCGTTTCGTGGAATGGGAAAGTTGGTCAACGGGCCTTGTCCGGCCGTAATGCCGGACAAGAGGGCGCATTTTGGCGACTGGAGAAGGGTTTTAGCGCTCGAAGGTCGCGGCCACTTCGATATGGGTCGAGAAGGCGAATTGATCGACGGCGACGAGGTCGCGCATGGCAAAACCGGCCTTGACCAATATGGCGGCGTCGCGGGCAAAGCTGGCGGGGTCGCAGGCGATCATCACCACCTTCCGGACCTTGGAGAGAGCAATCTCCCTGACCTGGGCCAGGGCGCCGGCGCGGGGTGGGTCGAGCACGACGACGTCGAAATTGAACTCGAACTGGGTCATCGGATCGCGGAACAAATCGCGCGCCCTGCTGGTGATGGCCTTGAGGCCCTTGGCGTGGCGGGCCGCCTTGTCCATCGCCTGGAGGGCCGCCTTGTCGCTGTCGACGGCAAAGACCGGGCTCTTTTCCGCGAGGCGCAGGGCAAAGGGCCCCATGCCGCAGAAGAGGTCGGCCACCAGCTTGGCCTTGCCAACAGCCGTGACGACATAATCGGCCAGCGCCGCTTCGGCTTGGGCGGTCGCCTGCAGGAAGCTGCCGATGGGGATTTCCACCTGGGCGCGCCCCATGGTGATATTGGGCGTCTGGCGCTGGAACATCATCTGGCCGTCGAAGGAGAGGCGCGTGACGGGCAGTCTTGCCGCCAGGGCGATGAGCTTTTCGCCCTTGATGCCTTTCCTGGCATTGCGCACCGCTACGTCGATGCCGGCATCGCTGGCGGTGAAGCTGACATCGCAGTCCCCGATTGCCCCGCCAATGGCGCGGGCGATGTCGGGCGCCCGGGCGAGCGCGGGCACGAGAATGGGGCAGGCTTCGATGTCGAGAAGGTCATGGCTGCGCAGGCGCATATAGCCGGCCGCATCCTTGCGGGCATGGAGCGTGGCGCGCCGCCGTCCGGCGCCCGCTGCATCGATGAAGCGGCTGACGCTGGCGTCGAGACCCGCCTGGCGCAGCGGGTTTTCGACGAGGCCGATCGTGAAGGCACGGTAGAGCTCAGGGCCGAGATGCTGGATCTGGCAGCCGCCACAGGCGCCAAAATAGGGGCAAAAAGGCTCCACCCGCTCTGGCGAAGGCTCGACTATGTCGATCAGCGTGCCGCGCTCGCCCTCGGCCGAGATCACGACGGTTTCGCCCGGCAGGGCCAGGGGCACGAAAACGCGCTTGTCCTCGATAAGGGCGATGCCCTCGCCCTTATGGCCGAGGCTCGAAATCGTAATGGTGTGGGTCATGAGGGTCCGGGGCTTGCTGTCCCGGACTTAGTCCATCGCTCTGCCAAGTGCAAAGCGGTTTTCGCCGCAGGCGAGAGGAGCGCGGGCTCAGGCGACCACTTTGTCGCGATCGAACTGCCCGTGCTTGCGGAAGCGCCACATATAGCTGGGCAGGATGGTGTCCATGCTGGTCGGGGTGATGCCGAAGGCCGCAAGGGTCCGATTTTCGCTGATGGCCGCCTCGGACACGACATTGTCCTTGCCCAGAAGCGCGACCTGGTCGCTGGTGATCAGCGGCTTGAAGGGCAGGAAGGACAGGATCGAGGCAAACATGCCGGCAATGCCGTTGGACAACGGCAGCAGGGGCCGCTTGCGGCCGGCCTCACGCAGGATGCGCTCGAGCAATTGCTGGTGGGTTTCCACCTCCGGGCCGCCAAGCTCGTAGACACGGCCGGTCTGGACCGTGCCGTCGAGCGCCTTGACGATCGCCTCGGCCACGTCGCCGACATAGACCGGCTGGAAGCGCGAAGTGCCTGAGATCAGCGGCATGATTGGGAACATGCGCGCCAGCGTGCCCATGAGATTGAAGAAGCCGTCGCCCTGGCCGAAAATCAGCGACGGACGAAGGATGATCGCCTCAGGGAAGGCCGCAAGGACGGCGTTTTCGCCCTCAAGCTTGGTCCTGGCATAGGCGCTGACCTTGGCTGCGGTGTCGGCGCCGAGGGCGGACATATGCACCAGCGACTTGACGCCGGCAGCCTTGGCGGCGCGCGCCACGGTGGCGGCGCCTTCGGTGTTGACGGAAGCGAATTTCTGCTTGCCCGATTCAATGCCGAGGCCAACCAGATTGACCACCATATCGGCGCCGGCGACGGCGCGCTCGACCGAGGCGGCATTGCGCAGATTGGCCTGGATGGGGACGATCTGCCCGACCGTGCCGAGCATCGTGGCCGGACCGGCCAGATCAGGACGGCGGACCGCGACGCGAATGCGATATCCCCTGGCCGCCAGCAATTGCACCACACTCGTGCCGACGAACCCCGAACCGCCGAACACGGTGACGAGCTTGGGGGAAAAGCGATCCATGACGAACTCCGAGAGGGGCGAGGCTGGCTTTGCGTTTGGCTCCGCTTCTAGCGCAGGGGGGCGGGCCGTGTCGAGTGCCGGCGGCCCGGCAATGCTGCGGGGTGACGCTTGACTCTGAAGGGTAGTTGTTCTTCTTTTGTTCAATCTATCGTGGAGGATATGACATGACAGAAGCAGCCGATTATGAGGGACAGTGCCATTGCGGCGCCGTTCGCTACACGGTTCACACCGATCTCTCAGGACTGGCCGACTGCAATTGTTCGCGCTGCCGACGGCTCGGCTGGGTGATGAAATCGGTCGAGGAGAGCGCGTTCACGCTGCACTCGGGCGAGGAGGCGCTGGTGCGCTACGGGTTCAACACCGACAAGATCGACCATCTCTTCTGCCGCAATTGCGGCATCGAATCGTTTGCGCGCGGCTCGGACGGGAGCGGGAAAACCCTTTACATGGTCAATGTTAACTGTCTCGAGCCGCCCGTAGCTGTGGATCGCAGCGCGATTAAACACTGGGATGGGGCAAACTTCTAAAATCGTTCGCTAGCCCCGTTGACATTGATCGGGGAGCCCCCTAGTTACACACCCGTCGCCCAGATGGCGGAATTGGTAGACGCGCACGGTTCAGGTCCGTGTACCGCAAGGTGTGAAGGTTCGAGTCCTTTTCTGGGCACCAATTTCTCGCAAAAGCCGCGCTCCTCATTCGAGGCAGCGCGGCTTTTGCGTTTCTGGGCCTCAGTCAGGAAACTTGAGGCAGGCCCGGCCGCTGGTGAGGTCGGTGACGAGGCGAGCGGCACTCTCCAGATCAGCCTTCGGGATTGCCAGGGACAGCGTTGCGCCGCGGTCGTGAAAGGCTGGCGCGCCGATCTGGACGCCGGCAAGTGCCGCGAGGCGGGACTGCACGAGGGCGAGGTCGGCGAAGGAGCAATCGACCAGCCCGGCAATGGTTTCGATGAGCGGCACCGTCTCGGCGCCCCGCAGGCAGATGGCCGCGGTGCCGCCATAGGCGCGCATGAGCCCGCCGCTGCCCAGCAAGATGCCCCCGAACCAGCGCGAGACGACGATGGCGACGCGGTCGATGCCTTGGCCCTCGATGGCCTGGAGGATGGGTTTTCCGGCCGTGCCGCCGGGTTCGCCATCATCGTTGAAGCGATAGTTCTGCCCCAGCCGCCAGGCCCAGCAATTGTGGCCGGCGGTGGCGTCCGAATGGGCGAGGATAAAGGCTTTCGCCTCGGCCTCATCGCCGACGGGGCCGGCATGGGCGACAAAGCGGCTCTTCTTGATCTCCTGCCTTGCCTCGGCTGGCGCAAGGAGTGTGCTCAGATTGCTCATAGGCGCTCTTTAGCACGGGCCGCGCGGCGCTGGCGTCGGTTCAGTGCGCGTTCTGGCGCGTGCGTGGGGAAAACACGGTGAGCAGCATGATCCAGCAATCGAGCAGAAGCGACCAGTTCTCCGCATAATAGAGATCGTGCAGGGTGCGACCTTCGATCTTGTCCTGGGTGGAGGTGTCGCCGCGATAGCCATTGACCTGGGCCCAGCCGGTGATGCCGGGCTTGATGCGCTGGCGCTGGGCGTAGAGCTCGAATTTGCCAGAGAGCTCGTCATCATGGGAAATGGCATGGGGGCGGGGGCCCACAAGGCTCATTTCGCCGGTGAGCACGTTGAGCAGCTGGGGCAGTTCGTCGATGCTGGTGCGGCGGATGAAGCGGCCCATCGGGGTAATGCGCGGATCGTCCGCCTGGGCCTGGCGCATGGCGCGGCCATCTTCCATGACGCGCATGGAGCGGAATTTGTAGATGTAGAAATTGCGCCCGTTAAAGCCGCGCCGCTCCTGCCGGTAAAGGGCCGGGCCGGGGCTGGTGAGCCGGATCGCAAGGGCGACGCCAAGAAAGATCGGCGACAGCAGCACAAGACCGAGGCCCGACAGGACGATATCGAAACTGCGCTTGAGCAGGCGCGCCGTGTCATCGAGCGGTGTGCTGAGCACGCGCAGCGAATTGACCGCGCCAAGCGGGACAATATCGACCAGATTGATCTTGCTGCCTGTCGCCACGGCGCGGGGATAGAGCAGGACGTTGAGGTCGAAGGGCCGGCATGGGGCCACGAGCTCGCCGACGGCCTGCAGATTGTCGAGATCGGCCACCAAGAGGACGTGCTGGCATTTCTTGTCGACGCAATTGCGCGCGAAGCTGGCAACCACTTCGCTGGGGGGCAGGGTGCCGCCAATGCCCTCGGGCAATGTCAGGCTGGTCACGACCTGGCCGCCCTGCTGCCAGATCCGGGGGTCGCTGCGCAGCTGGGTAACGGCGGCTTCATCGCCGATAATGCCGATGCGTTCGACCTGCAATTGGCCGCGCGACAGCATTTTTGCCAATTGGCCGTAGAGCGTGGCGCGCAGAATGGTCAGCAAGACGGGTGTGATGAAGACCCAGACCCAGAATGTGCGGCCCCAGACCAGATTCCATCGCGACGCGGCGAGGGCAACCAGAAACGCCATGGCCGCCGCCACCGGCCAGCTGAGCACGGCATGCAGCAGATAGGGCTGGCGCAGATCGGCATAGCCGACGAATTTGCGCGCCGCACGGGCCGCGAGGACGCCGTAGATTACCCCCGCCGTGGCCGCCACGGCCATGACGACCAGCGCATCGTGCGCATAGGACAACATCAAGCTGAGTGCCGCGGCCGCGAGGCCTTCAAAAGCGCCGATGCCATTTCCCAGCGTCGCCCGCCCCGGCATCCGGAAGCGCCTTCGACGCCTTAGGTCGGCAGGTCGTAAAGTGATGGTCATACCTAGCGTTGTGCCGAGTCTGGAGGGCCCTGATGAACTGTTAGCATCTTTTGTGCAGCTGGCGGAGCGCCGGCTGAAATCTGTGTTAACGCTTCCCGTTGTAGAAGGCGCAAAAAGGAAACGCCAAGACGCCAAATATGAGTGGAGCGGTATCGCCGGATCCTGCAGGGTAACCCCTGAAGGCGCTCATTTTCTTGATTGTTGCTTTCTTCAGTTGATTGCGGGCAACAATTTGCAGATCGCAACGGGCCGCGGAACAGGTGGGCGAATGAAAGCTCTCGAAAAGGTCGAACTCCTGACTTTGTCCTATCGCGGCGACTACGAGGTTTGTCGTCTGCTCTGCGAAAGTGTCGACCGCTTCGTGCCGGCGGATATCGAGCATCGGCTCGCCGTGCCCCGGGCCGATCTCGACCTGTTCGCTTCCCTCGCCAATAGCCGGCGCAGGTTGATTGCCCAGGAGGATTTGCTGCCGAACTGGTTCGTGCCGGTGCCACGATGGCTGGTGCGGCTCGTGCGGCTGCGCCGAAACCTCTACCTGACCCCGTTCAGCCTGCCCGTGCGCGGCTGGATCGCCCAGCAGATCATGAAAATTTCTGCTGCGGCAGAAAGTGACGCCGATGTGCTCGTCCATGTCGATAGTGACAACGCCTTCGTTCGCCCCTTCTCACGGGACAGCCTTTTCAAGGGCGGTTCCGTCCGGCTCTACCGGGATCCCGTCCCGAGTGGCCTGGCCAGTCATCAAAGCTGGCAGCGCGCGGCCGGGCGCTTGCTGGGTCTGCCCGACACTGGGTTTCATGGGGGCGAATATATCGATCCGCTCGTGACCTGGCGGCCCGATGTCGCCCGTGGCCTTGTGCGCAGGATAGAGGAAATATCGGGGCGCAATTGGGTCGCGACCCTCGCGCGGACGCAGCATTTTGCCGAATATGTTCTCTACGGCGTCTATGCAGACAAGATCCTGGGTTTGGACGCGGCCGGCCATGTGCCGGAAACCCAGTCCCTCTCCCATCCGATGTGGAGCGGCAGTTTCGAGAACGACGACGCCATTGACGCTTTCGTCGATGCGCTCGAGCCGCAGCATGCCGCGTGCCTTATCCAATCCACACTGGCTGAAAGTATCGAGCGGCGGCGGGAGGTGTTCGAGAGGGTGACCGGGATGGCCGAGCGGCAGGACAGGAAGCGTTCCGATGCATGAGTTCCATGCGCGCTGGAACCGGCGGATTACGGCGCGCCTGCCTGTAAAGCCAAAGTTCAATCGCCACCGGGCCCCTATGGCGAGCATCAGTTTCGATGATTTTCCGCGCTCGGCATGGATTGAAGGCGGGCCGATATTGCGCCGCCATGGGGTCCGCGCGACCTATTATACCGTGGGCGGTTTCGCCGATGGCACCTTCGAAGGGGTCGAGCAATATCGCATTGAGGATCTGGCGGAGGCGGCCGATGAGGGCCACGAAATTGCCTCGCACAGTTTCGAGCACAATCGCGTCTATGACCTCAGCAATCCGGCGATTGTCGCGGGCGAGGCCGAGAATGCGCGCTTTTTCTCGGCGCATCTGCCCAGCATGCCGATTACCAGCTTTGCCTATCCCTATGGGGAAGTGTCTCCGCGTACCAAAATGCTCTATGGCCGGCTCTATCCGACCGCGCGCGGCATCAGGCGAGGCGTCAATGGACGCTGGTTCGATGCGGCGCAGCTCAAGGCCGTTAGTCTCGAGATCAAGTCCTGGACCAGCGGCGCCATCGAAGAAATCATCGGCCAGACCATCGCCGAGAACGCCTGGCTCATCTTCTTTACCCATGATGTCACGGCCAATCCTACGCCCTATGGGGTGCGCCCCGACATGCTGGAGCATGCGATCACGACGCTGAAGGCGGGGGGCGTCGAAATCCTGCCCGTCGCCGAGGCCTATGCCCGGACGCAGGCGGGCTGAGACATTTCCTCGGAGGATCTTGCCAGGGCGTTTCAGGCCTTCTGGACACGCGCTTCGCGCGCCTCCTGCAGGTAAAGCGGCCTCATGTCCGCGAAGGACAGCTTGCCCGAGATCGAGGCGCGCCGGTAGCGAATGGCCGCGCGCTCGGCTTCATCCTGCCCGGGGCGCACTTGCCGGGGCAGAAGCAAGATCAGCTGGATGAGGGCGATCGCGCGCTGTCTCCACCGTGCCAAAGCGGGCCATTTGCTGTTTCGGGACACGGCAAGCGCATAGGACTGCCCCCCGGCGAAGTGACGCTTTTCCAGATAGTCGGGGTCGTAGCGGGAAACCGGCACGAATTCGGTGACCCTGGCGGCCGCAATCCAGCCGAAACGCAGGCCCCGCTGCTGCAGCCGGCAGATGAAATCGCTGTCCTCGCCGCCGCTATTGCCGAAAGCGGGATCGAACGGGGCCGGGTCGGTCAGCGCCCTGCTGCGCCGAAATATCGAATTGCCGCTTCCCAGGGCAATATTCCGCGTTTGTCTTGGGCCCATGGCGTAGAGCTCGTGTCCGTCCGGGGCATCGAGGGTGCGGGAGAAGAGCTTTTCGATGGTTGGATCGGCTTGTTCAGGGCATTCGTGGAGCGCCACGACGGGGCCGAAAAAGGCGTCGTATGGTTGCGTTGCCAGCGCCCTGGCCACCGCTTCCAGCCAACCCGGATCAAGTTGCTGGTCATCGTCGATAAAGGCGATGAATTCGGATCGGGCGGCCGCGATACCCGCATTGCGCGCAATCGAGATATTGGCGGGATGCGCAGACAGGGCCGAGAGCGGCCAGGGCATGGCGCTGCGCATGTCCTCGACCCGCTGCAGCGCATTGCCGTCATCGCTATTGTCGACGACGAGAATGGAGAGGTTTACGCCGCCCGGATCGCGGAGCGCCGCGATGCTCTCCAGCGTCTTGGCCAGGAGCGCATTGCGGTTGTAGGTGCAGATCACGATCGTCAGATCGAGAGGGCTTTGATCGCTCAACGGCTTGTCTCCACATGACCGGGCGCCACCCTCGCGCGGAAGGCATGATGCTCTGTGAAGAAAAACGACGGGTTTGTCTGCTTTTTCCCGGGCTGATCGTAAATCAAATCTAAGAACTGTGCCCTATATCTCGGGTCGCACCGTCGAATGGGTTTGGGCATCCAGGCAGGCCTAGGGACGAGTCCATCCCTGCAGTCCGGCAATGCCCCCAACAAGCGCGGTGGCGATTTCGATGGCGGTGACGCCCAGGGTCTTTGCAAGGATTGGTTCCGTGTCGAATGCTTCCGAACTCCATCCGTTCCTGTCGATAGACATTGCCGCAGGGCCGAAGGTGTTGGCGCCGCGTGCGGAAACCGAATTGCTGGGCCGGACGGCGATCGAGCTCCTGGCCGATATCGGTGAACCGGTGGTGGTGGATGTGTGTTGCGGCTCCGGCAATCTGGGCCTTGCCATCGCCCATGCCCGGCCGGATGCAACAGTCTACCTCACCGACCTGACCGATGAGACGGTAGCCCAGGCGCGGAGCAATGCGGATCGCTTGGGCCTGTCGCCGCGTGTCCGGATCGGGCAGGGCGATCTCTTCGCCGGTGTCGCCGATCTGCTTGGAGGGCAAGGCGTCGACCTGATCGTGTGCAATCCGCCCTATATTTCGACGAGCAAGCTGGTTGGGGATGCGGCCCATTTGCTGGAGCGAGAGCCGCGAGAGGCCTTTGACGGCGGCGATTACGGCATTGCCGTGCACCAGCGCCTTGTCAGCGAGGCGCCGAATTATCTCAAGCCGGGCGGCTGGCTGACCTTTGAATTCGGGCTGGGCCAGGATCGGCAGGTGGCCCTGCTGCTTAAGCGAAGCGGGCGATTTGGGGACATCTCTTTTGCCAATGACGATCTCGGACGGCCCCGGGTTGCCTATACCCGGCTCAACTAACGCATCGGCATGGGTCGAAGAGAAGATGATGGAAGTGGCGACAATTCGCCCGCTCGATGCGGATGACATCAAGGCCGTCGGGCAATTGTTCATGCGGCACTTTCGAAAGTCTTCGCAGGAGCCGCCCCACGAACTGATCGTCTATCTTGACCAGCTCTTTTCGTCGGGGCCTTTTGCCGACCCGGCCATGCCCTCGCTTGTGCATGTGCGGCCGGATGGCGCGATCTCGGGCTTTATCGGGGTTACGTCCCAGCCGATGAAAATCGGGGAGAATTCCCTCAATGTAGCCGTGTGCGGCGCCCTGATGGTGGATGGGCGGGAGGCCGATCCCCTGGCAGGCGCGCGGCTTTTGAAATCCTTTCTTTCGGGAAGCCAGGATCTCTCGCTCAGCGAAACGGCGGGGGACGCCACTTTGGCTATGTGGCGCCAATTGCGCGGTGATGTTCTCTCGCAGCACAGCCTCGACTGGCTCCGGGTGATCCGGCCAGGCGGCTTCGCGCTCGAAACCGGGCGCCAGCGTATGTCTGCCCTCGGGATCATGTCCGGGGTGACGGGATGGGTGGATGGGCAGTTGCGCCGCTCGCGGGCGGGCAAGAATGATCTGCGCTGGGCGACGTTTCCGGACGATTTCAAATTGCCGGGCAATATCGGCGTCGAAGAGCTGTCACGCGCGGCGTTCGTCGCCGAAGTGCAGGAGTTTACCGAGCGCTTTCCCATCAGCCGGGACTGGAGCGCGGCGGCGCTGGCGCAATTGAGCGATGATATCGGCTGCAAATCGGCGCAGGGCGCGTTGCGTCTCGGGGCTGTGGTGGCCCGCGGCGGGATGCGTCTCGGCGCCTTCGCCTATTACGAGCGGGCGGGGGCAACGGCGCGCGTCCTCGATATCCTGGCTGCACCCCGGAATGCGGGACTGGTCATTGACAGCCTGCTCAAGGATGCAGCAGGGCGCGGCGCGGTGGCCGTCCGTGGGCGGACCAGTCCGGCGCTTTTCGACGCCTTGCTGGAGCGGCGCTGCCTGATGTTCCGCCATGGCGCCAGCGTCATTTCCAGCCCGGACAGGGATTTGGTCGCCCGTTTCCAGAAGGGTGATGCCCATTTCAATGGAGTGGTGGGCGAGAGGTGGTCTAGACTTGTCGGGGACGAGTTTCTTAACCCTAAACTTTAATGTCGTTTGCACTTCGCAACAGTCCTGCGCAGTTGTTGCATTGGCGCAGGGGGCGTGCGCTCTGTCACTCCATTGCGGAACGCGAGGCAAATTCCCATGTGCGGGCTTGCAGGATATTGCGGGACCGATTTTGCCCCTGAACAAGGGCAAGCGCTGCTCCACGCCATGACCGATCGTATCGCCCATCGCGGGCCGGATGCGAGCGGGGTCTGGGCCGCGCCCGGCATCGGGCTGGGGCACAGGCGGCTCTCCATCGTCGGGCTTGCCGATGGGCAGCAGCCCATGGGGCTGGAAGGCCACGATCTGATGCTCGCCTATAATGGCGAGATCTTCAATTTCGTCGAGCTCAGGGCCGATCTCGAGGCGCGGGGACGCGTCTTCCGCACCGGCAGCGACACCGAGGTGCTTTTGCACCTTTACGCCGAGCATGGCGTCGATTGCCTCGAAAAGCTCAATGGCGATTTTGCCTTCGCGCTCTGGGATGGCGCGCGCAGGCGCCTGTTCCTCGCCCGCGATCGGGTCGGCGTGCGGCCGCTCTTTTATGCCAGGCGGTCGGGGGCGCTCTACTTCGCCTCCGAGATCAAGGCGCTGCTCGCCGTTCCCGGCATCGAAGCCGAGATCGACCCCTATGCGCTCGATGAAATCTTCACCCTCTGGGCGCCGCTGGCGCCGCTGACCGGCTTCCAGGGTATTCTCGAGGTGCCGCCGGGCCATTTCATGGTGGTCGAGAACGGGCAGACCCGTATCCAGCGCTATTGGGATTTCGAATTTCCCGATATGGCCGATGGCTCTGATCCGCGCTCGGAAGACGCGATGGCCGAGGAAGTGCTGGCGTTGCTCGATGACGCGACCCGCATTCGCATGCGCGCCGACGTGCCGGTGGGGGCCTATCTGTCGGGTGGGCTCGATTCGGCCATCACCGCGGCGCTGGCCCAAAGGCATACGAGCCAAAAGCTATCGACCTTTTCGGTGGGCTTCGACAGCCCCGAACATGACGAAACCGAATTTCAAAATATCATGGCGGCGGCGCTGGGCACCGATCACCGCTCCATTTCCTGCAGCAATGACGACATCGCAGCGTCTTTCCCCGCCGTCATCGCCCATACCGAGCGCCCGATCGTGCGCACGGCGCCGGCGCCGCTGTTTCGGCTCTCCGGCCTCGTGCGGGACAATGGCATCAAGGTCGTGCTGACCGGGGAGGGCGCCGACGAGGTCTTTGCCGGCTACGACATCTTCAAGGAAGACAAGGTCCGCCGCTTTGCCGCCCGCCAGCCCGGTTCGGCGCGGCGGCCGCTGCTGTTCAAGCGGCTCTATCCCTATCTGCCGGGCCTCCAGAACCAGTCGGCCGATTATCTCACCGCGTTTTTCGGGGTGACGCCGGATCTTCTGAACGATCCACTGGCTTCGCATCGGCCGCGTTTCCGCTCGACGTCAGCGGCAAAAATCTTCTTTTCGGGCGATCTGCGCGCGACGCTCGCGGGTTATGATGCCGCAGCGGCGCTGGCCGAAACACTGCCCCAGCGATTTG
This sequence comes from Devosia sp. FJ2-5-3, assembly GCF_029201545.1. NCBI lineage: Bacteria > Pseudomonadati > Pseudomonadota > Alphaproteobacteria > Hyphomicrobiales > Devosiaceae > Devosia > Devosia sp. FJ2-5-3. Next base: position 420,389 of record NZ_CP104007.1, read on the forward strand.
GCCGCTGGCATCCCCAGCACCAGGCGCAATATCTGGAGAGCCGCTATCTCCTGCCCGGCTATATTCTTTCCTCCCAGGGCGATCGTATGGCCATGGCCCATGGGATCGAGGGGCGCTTCCCCTTCCTCGACCACCGGCTGATGGCGCTGGCGGCGAAACTGCCGCCAAGGGTGACGCTCAAGGGGCTCGTCGAAAAGCACATCTTGCGGCGCGCGACGCGGCATTTGCTGCCCGAGGCGATCAGCAATCGCACCAAGCAGCCCTATCGCGCACCCGACAGCCAGGCTTTTGCGACGACCAACGCGCCGGACTATGTGGGCGAATGCCTCTCGCCCGAGGCCATCGCCGAAACCGGCCTGTTCAATCCCCAGGCAGTGGCAAAACTCGTGGCCAAGGCCGGCACGTCCGGCGTCGAGGGCTTTCGCGACAACACCGCCTATGTAGGGGTGCTTTCAACCCAGATCTGGCACCGGGAATTTGCCCGGCGCGCCAATGCCGCCCAGGCGGCCGAGTGATTAACCAGCGGCGAATGAGAACAATATGAGCGACGACATCAAGGCCAATATCCGCAGCTTCATCATCGAGAATTTCCTCTTCGGCGACACCAGCCAGCCCATCGAGGACACGACCTCGCTGATCGACAATGGCTATGTGGATTCCACCGGCGTGCTCGAGCTTGTCTTCCACATCGAGCAGAATTTTGGGATCAAGGTCGCCGACAATGAGATCGTGCCGGCCAATCTCGACAGCGTCGGCGCCATCGCGGCCTATATCGAGAAAAAGCAGCAAAGCGCTGCCGCCTGAGGCGGGAAGGCCATTCGATGCGCGTCGAGGATTTCCTGCGCCACAGCGCCGCTCGCCTGCCGGACAAGACCGCCCTTGTCGTCGGCGAGCGCCGGATCAGCTATGCCGAGCTGGATGGGCTGAGCACGTCCCTTGCGGCCGGACTTGCGGCCAATGGCGTGCGCCGGGATGACAGGGTGCTGATCTATCTCGACAATGGCTGGGAAGCGGCCGTGGCGATCTTTGCCGTGCTCAAGGCCGGCGCGACGTTCAGCCCGATCAATCCCTCGACCAAGCCGGACAAGCTGGCCTTCATCGCCGGCAATTGCGAGGCGCGCGCCATTATCACCCAGTCCCGGCTCGCGGGGGGCGTGGCGCAGGCGATTGTGGAAGGGGCGCAGTTTTCGGCGATCATCTCTGCTGGAGACAGTGCTCTTTTGTCCGAGGTCGTGCAGCTCGAGACGCTGCTCGCCGCCCCGGTAGAGGCGCCGATCCATGGCGGCATCGACAGTGACCTGGCCATGCTCATCTATACCTCCGGCTCGACCGGCCGGCCCAAGGGCGTGATGATGAACCACCGCAATATCGAGGCGGCGGCGACTTCGATCACCACCTATTTGGAAAACACCGAGCACGACATCATCCTCAATGTGCTCCCGCTGGCCTTCGACTATGGGCTCTATCAGCTCTTGATGGCGGTCAAGTTGGGCGCCACGCTCATCATCGAAAAATCCTTCGCCTTCCCGGCTGCGATCTTCGAGATCATGCGGCGCGAGAAGGTGACAGGTCTGCCGCTGGTGCCGACCATGGCGGCGATGATCCTTACCATGAAGGATCTGGTGCCCGGCTCCTTCCCGGATCTGCGTTATATTTCCAATACCGCCGCAGCGCTGCCGCCGGCCCATATCGAGCGGCTGCGCGTGCTGCTGCCGGGCACGACCATTTTTTCGATGTATGGCCTGACCGAATGCAAGCGCTGCACCTATCTGCCGCCGTCGCGGCTGGACGACAAGCCGGGCTCGGTGGGCATTGCCATTCCCAATACCGAAGCCTTTGTTGTCGATGACAATGGCCAGCGCGTTGCGCCGGGCGAAATTGGCCAGCTGGTCATTCGCGGACCGCATGTCATGCAGGGCTATTGGCAGAATTCGGAAGCGACCGAGAAGGCGCTGCGTCCGGGCCCGAACCCCTGGGAAAAGGTGCTCTATACCGGCGATCTCTTTTACGCCGATGACGAGGGCTTTTTGTATTTCGTCGGGCGCACTGACGACATCATCAAGACGCGCGGCGAGAAGGTTGCGCCCAAGGAGGTCGAGGCGGTGCTCGTCTCCTGCCCGGGCGTGGTTGAAGCGGTGGTAGTCGGCAGGGCCGACCCCGTGCTGGGCCACGCCATCCACGCCATTGTGGTGAAATCCGATCCCGATCTCGGCGAGCGGGATGTGATCCGCCACTGCGCCAGGCACCTCGAAGATTTCATGGTGCCCAAATCCATCGAGTTTCGTGACAGCCTGCCCAAGACCGATACGGGTAAGGTCAGTCGCCGGCTCGCCGCTGAAAGCCTGGAGACGTCCTGAGATGAGCCGCTTTTCACCCCAAACCCTGCTCATCGACGCAGAGGCCGAAATCGCGCGCATCACCAGCGCCATGCGCAGCCAATTGCGCACCGACCTCAAGCGGCGCGGCTTCGTGCTGGGCCTCTCGGGCGGCATCGATTCCAGCCTCTGCGCCGCGCTGGCGGTAAAGGCGGTGGGGCCAGAGCGGGTGTTCGGGATTTTTATGCCGGAAAATGACTCCGACCCCGAAAGCCTCGAGTTGGGTCGGGCCGTGGCCGAGACATTCGGATTTGCGGCAGAGGTGGAAGACATCGGCCCGGCGCTGGCTGCGATGGGATGCTACGCGCGCCGCGATACCTTTATCCGCACGCTGGTCCCGGAGTTCGGGGACGGCTGGGGCTGCAAGGTGGTCATTGCCGATCCGCTCTCGGGCGGCGGCATCGCCATTTCCTCGCTGGTGGTGCAATCGCCCACTGGCGAGATGCAAAAAATCCGGCTCACGGCCGAGGCCTATCAGGGGATCATCGCTGCCACCAATATGAAGCAGCGCACCCGCAAGCAGATGGAATATTATCACGCTGACCGGCTCAATTATGCCGTCATAGGAACTCCGAACCGGCTCGAATATGATCAGGGGTTCTTCGTCAAGAACGGTGATGGCGCGGCGGATCTCAAACCCATCGCCCATCTCTATAAATCCCAGGTCTATCAGCTGGCCGCCCATATGGGCGTGCCTGAAGCCATCTGCCGGCGCCCGCCGACCACCGACACCTGGTCGATGGCGCAGAGCCAGGAAGAGTTTTACTTCGCGCTTCCCTATGACCGGATGGATCTTTGCCTTTATGGCCTCAGCCACGATCTGCCGCGTGAGGAAGTGGCGGAGGCGGCGGGGCTGACGGCAGACCAGGTCGACGCCGTCTGGGCCGACATCGCCCGCAAGCGCGTGGCAACACGCTATCTCAGCCTGCCGCCTCTCTTGGTGGAGTAGTTTTCCGGCGACGGCGAGCCGGGCGGCGGCCTATTTGCGGCCGCGTCTCTCGGTCGCCCATTCGCGCGCTGCCAGCCCAAGCATTTTGGGGCTGTGCACGAGATAGCGCCGCCACAGCCGGCGCGGCTCGCGCAGGAGCCGGTACAGCCATTCAAGCCCGATGCGCGACACCCATTGCGGCGCCCGGCGCTCGGGGTAGACCAGAAACTCCATCGCTGCGCCGATGCACAGCCCGACGCCAACCGCGCTGCCGCGCTGGGCCACGGCATGGGCGATCAGTTCCTGCTGCGGCGATCCCACGGCGAGGAAAGTGAAGCGGGCCGGATGATCCTCGATGAAGCGGACGATTTTCGCCCGCTTTTCCGGATCGGCCAGAAGGCCCATGGGGGCGTCGTAGTGGGTGAGATTGGTGAGACCGAATTGACGGGTCAAGGCGGCTGCGATGTCCTGGTCGCCGCCCACAAGCAACAGCGGCCAATCGGGATCGAAATCGGGCGCGTGAAACAGGGCCCGAACAAGGTCCGCGCCCGTCGTGGTCGTCAGCTCCAGCCCTCGCAGCCAGGCGAGAATGGAAACCACGCGGCTGTCATTGAGGCAGAAATCGGCTTCGTGATAGGCGCGCGCGATTTCGGCGGACCTGTCGATGCGCACCAGATGGTCTGCATTGGGCGTCACGAGGCTGGCGAAGGGGGCGCCTTCGTTCCGGCGGATGAGGATGTCGAGGATGTCGCTTTCTTCGAGCGCGTCATAGTGCACGCCCAGGAAACGCAGTCGTCTGCCGGTCAGCAGGTCGTCCTGCTCCAATAGGATGGTCATGGATCCTCGTCCTTCGTCCAGGCGTCAGGCCGTTTCCGCCGGGGTCGCGCGGAGCGTGTCGGCGCGTGCCACCAGGAAGATCAACGGCTGCATGACACTGAACAGAAGGATGCCGCGAATGAATAAAGATGCTTCTGTGATATTGTGTAAAATGAAGATCAAAGCCATGACTGCAAATAACGCGAATGCGGGCCTGCATTCAACATTGCTGATGAAAGAGTGCAAGAGGCTTCTGGCAAAAAGTGCAAAGAAGACCAGAGTGGCCAATATCGTCGCGGGCAGGCCAAGCTGCAGCCAAAGCTCAAGATAACCATTGTGGGCCTGATTGATTATCCCGGCCTCGATATCGCCCAGCCAGCTTCCCGGGTCGGCGCGCAAGAGGGGATCCGCACCGGGCCCGACGTCCCAAAAGGCCGCATATCCATGGCCTAGCCAGGGTCGCTCCATGGCCACCCGGGTGGCGAAGGCCCACAATTCGTCGCGCCCGGTGAGGGAGGTGTCGGCGAGGACGAGGCCGATGACGGCCATGATGTCGAACTCGTTGAGCGTGAGAACAATGACGAGGCCAATGGAGGCTGCAAGGCCCGCCAGGAGCGCTGCAAGCAGCACTATCGGACCGCCCCTGGCCACGAGGACATAGCCGACGAACATGACAATGCCCAGAAGCGCCAGACCCAGCGAGGTCTTGCTCTGGCTCAGGACCAGGAAGGCCATGGACAGGCCCAGCATGGCGATGGCGCCCAGAGCCTCTGTCCGCCTGTGCTTCCAGCCGAAGAGCCAGGCGGCATTGGCCAGAGCGGCGATCATGGCCACGGTGCCGGCCTCGTTCTTCTGAGCATATATGCCCTGCACCCCAATCTCGGTGATGGCGCGCGCTGGAACGAGCACGATTGACGCCAGATTGATCAGGATCACGCCTGCGGCGAAGAGGCAGAAAATCTTTGTCGCCCGGCGCAGATCGTGGATGCCGACGGCGACGCCGGCGGCGGTGAGGGTCATGCAGGCGAGGACGATGGTGCGCCGCAGGGTGAGGTCCGGAAAATCGGACCACAGGAAGCTCAGTGTCGCGAAGGCGACCAGCGCCCAGGTGCCCGCCGCGCGCCACAGGAGGCTGGGCAGGGCGCGATAGTTGAGGAGCAGCACCATGACGGCGAGGGCTGCCATCGAGAGCAGAAGGGCGCGGTTGAGCGGGTTGCCATCAACGCGATCGGTGAGCGAATTCGTGCTCAGCGGACTGGTGCCGATGAACGCAAAGACGAGGAAAGCGGCGGTGAGGATTGCGTGGAGGACCGCGCTGAGGCGCGCAACAGCCGCGCCCGCCTGCGGGTTCTCCTGTGGAACAGCCGATGAGGTGAATGGCACGTCCATTTTAGCGCATTTCCGTGGGCCGGGCGTCCCACCGCAAATAGCTGGAAAATTATAATTTCTCGTGTACCCCTGACCTTTAAGCGGGGAAGGCGGGCTGAGAGGCGAATGGCAGAGCACACCGAAAGCGTTTCGATCATCATTCCCACCCTGAACCGCCCGCAGCCCCTGCGCCGGGCCCTTGCCAGCGTTGCGGCGCAGCGCCTGCCCGAGGGCATCGGGCTCGACGTTGTGGTGGTGGACAATTCGCCCGACCGCTCGGCGCAGTGGGTGTCCGAGAGTTTTCCGCAGATGCGCTATCTCTCCGAGCCGCTCCCCGGCGTCGCCAATGCCCGTAATGCGGGGGTCAATGGCTCGACGGGGCACTGGGTCGCCTTTCTCGATGACGACGAGGAAGCCGCGCCGGACTGGATTGCCAGGCATCTGGACACTCTCCGGCGCAGCGGTGCCGATGGCAGTTTTGGCCCGGTCGTGGCGCGTGCGGAAGGGGCAGGCGCGAGCAGCGACCCGTCGATTATCGCCTTTTTCGAGCGGCGGATGGATTTGCCTCCGGGCAGCGACATCACTGCAAGGGCCGCCTATCTGGGCACCAATAATTCGGTTTTCGCGCGCGCCACCTGTCTCGGGGCAGAAAATCCCTTCGACATTTCACTCAACGAGACCGGCGGGGAAGACAGCCTCCTGCTCCAGCAATTGGTGAAGCAGGGGCGTCGCTTTGCCTGGGCAGCCGAGGCCGCGGTCACCGAATTCGTGCCCGAGAAGCGGCTCAACTGGGACTATGTCACGCGCCGGCGTTTCCTCAGCGGGCAGATCCGGACTTTCGTGCAATCCATGCTCCAGCCGCCGCGCTGGGATCGCATCGTCTTCTGGATGCTGGCAGGCGCTGTGCAGGGCATGTGCTGGTCGCTTCTTGGCTTGATCTCCCGTGATCGCAACAAAGCCCAAGAGGCGCGTTCAAAAGCCTGGGGCGGGTGGGGCAAGCTGTTCTGGGCAAGGCGCTTTCGGCCCCGCCTTTATGGCAGGGGCCTCGTCTCCTGACAGGTCGATCCCGCCAGATGTCAGGCGTTTCGGGCCGGGCGCACGGCCGCGAGGAGTTGGGTCAGGACCTCCGGGCGCAGCAGGCGCAACAGCATGGCCTGGGTGACGATCCCGGTCGCAATGCCTCCGATCAGCGCCGCCCAGATACTGATCGGTTGTAGCCAGAAAATCACTGCCATGGTGGCCGCGCTCATCAGCCCGGTGACGCCCCAGGCGGGCAGCAGGAGCATGATCCGCACGCTTGCGGGCCATTGCCGGCGGCCGAGGGGAAACAGAAGCGCCAGGAATGCGGCGGCGGCATCGCCGGCCAGCCGGGACAGGCAGACGGCCAAAATCGGCCAGTCGCGCAGGGCCACCAGGACCAGCCCGGTCATGGAAAGCCGGGCGAGGCTGCCCAGCAAGCCATATTCGGGCGCGCCCTGGGCGGAGAGGGCGGTAAAGATTGGCTGCGCCGGCATGGAGAGCGCGGCGCCGATGGCCAGGCCAATGGCGATGGGAACGGCATCTTCCCAGCCCGCCCCGGTGACCAGGGGCAGTAGCAGGGGAATGACGCAGGCAAGGCCGGCAAAGATCGGGGCCGTGACATTGGCCAGGAGCCGAACCGGCTGGTCGCGCTCGCTGTCGGGCGCTTTTTGAAGCGCTATGCGTCGGAAGGTCGGGAAGGTGAAATTGTGGAGGGCGCCCATGACCGCGCCACGGACCGGCTCGATCACGCGCATGGCCATGTTCATCTGCCCGAGCACGGCAAGACCGAAAAAGCTGGCCACCAGATTGCTGAACAGCAGATAGGTCAGATTGTCGGTGATCCGGTCGAGCGAGGCGATGCTGGCAATCCGCCGCAGATCGGCAAGATGGGGGCCGGAAAAGCGCGGCATGAGCGGATAGCCGACGCGGGTCTGCAGCATGAGCGATTGCACGACCACGCCGGCCAGACGCAAGACGATCAACGACCAGACGCCGGCGCCAAGCAGGGCCGCCGCGATGGCCAATGGCGCCGAGACCAGATGGCTCACCAGATCGGCCCCGGCAATTTCGGTGAAGCGTCTTTGCCGGCGGGCCCGCGCGCCGACCAGTTCACCGTGACCGCTGAAGAGGATCGACAGCATGGTGACGGGGAGGAGATATTGGATTTCAGGAGCGGCATAGGCTTTCGCCAGAATGGGGGCGACAAGCAGCGAAGCGGCGATCAGCGCCAAGCCAACGGCAAGGCTTACGCCCAGCGCCGATTGCAGGTGCAGCTTGCGCAGGACACGTCTTTGCGCCAGCGCATCCTGAAAGGGGGCGCCGACAACAAGCCCGGCTGCGGCGGCCGTCGCGAGTACGATGGCCGCGACGCCGAAATCTGCCGGGTCGAGCAGACGCGACAGGACGATGGTGGTGCCACCCAGACAGAAAAGCCGAACGAGGGCGTCTGCCCCCGCCCAACCGACCCATTTAAGGATGTGATTTGGCTTCGCCATGGATTTTACGCGCCTAGAAAGCAGGCAAAGGCGCTGGAGAGGCGCTGGCCTCTCCGGCACAAGAATTGGCGCGCGACATCGGTGCCTCTATGATCTTCGGGCACCAGGCTCTGATTTGCGATCATGTCGACCCTAGGGGGAGGCGCTCTCGGGACCAATGACCCGGGGAGCATTGAGAGAGCCCGGGCGCGGGCCGGCTTCGATGCGCTCGCCAAAGGGAAATATCAAATCCTTCATAACCCGCAACACGACGAGAGCAAATCCGAACAGGGCGGCGACGAAGGCGCCGGCCACGCCCCACAGGATCACGCCAAGGACACTGGGGCCGGGTTCTGGCGCATAAGCCATGGAGAGGACGCGAATATTGGTCGAATCGATGCGGGCGAATTCCGACATTTCGCGGCTGCGCGTCTCGAACGAGGCCAGCAATTCGCGGTCCGAGCGGATCTGCTCTTCGAGTGTGCGCAGTTCGATGGAGGATTCCCGCGCTTCCGCACTTTGTGCGATCAGCCTGTCCACCGCCGCAGTGGCGCTGGCGAGTTCCTGCTCGGCCTGACGGAGGAGAATCGCCCCCGCATCCCGCATGCGGCTGATTTCTGCGCGGAGGCGCTGTTCGAGCTCTGCGACCTGCCCCTGAACGCTCTGGAGCGTGGGGTGCATGGCGCCGAGGCGCGTGGCAAGGCTGGCATATTCCTCGCGGGCCGCGTTCAGCCGGTCCATCAAGGTGCTGAGCCGGGCCTGGTCATTGATATCGGCCAGGGTCATGATCGTTGCCGGTTCGGCGCCGATCAGCTGTTCGCGCCGGACGCGCGCCGCCGAGAGCCGTTCCTCGGCTTCTCCCCGCGCCCGGACGGCGGCGGTCAGTTGTTGATCCACCAGCAATTGCTGATCGGTGCTGACCAGGTTGTACTGGCGCCGATGGGCTTCCGCGCGCTCCTCGGAGGCGGCGAGACGCAGGCGCAATTGCTCGAGGCGGGATTGCAGATTGTCGGTCAGCCGCGTCGCGATATTGGTCTGGCTGGTCACGTCTTCATCGAGATAAGCCTGGACCACGGCATTGGCCAGCTGCGCGGCGCCCTCAGGGGAGTCCGCCCGCGCGACCACGGAAATGATATAGCTGCGCTCTGCCCGGGATACGCTGATCCGCCGACGCAGCGCATCGAGTTCGGTAGCAGAAAGGCTCGGCGCGGGTGTCGCACTGTCGGCGCCCGATGGCGTCGGGTTGCCACCGGCCTCGAGTGCGCGAAATGCCCGTGTCAGGACCTGGCCGGACAGGAGGACATGCATCTGGCTTTCGACATAGTTGACGCCGGCATTGGCGTCATATTGGCCGTTGACCAATTCGTTCTCGAATACCTGGAGGCCGCGGGGATCGACGAATATCTCGGCGGTTGCGCGATAGGTCTGGGGCGAGACGGTGCGGATCAGCATGGCGAGACATGCACAGGCCAGGACCAAGAAAAAGATCGGGACTATGAGCCCCAGTGCTTCCTGGTAAAGACGTCTCAGGACATAAGGCCAGGAGTTGGCACTGTCAGTTGTCTGCCAGCCAATTCCATTCACAGTCATGGGGCCTAACCTTCAACACATCGGCAGGCGCCGCAGAGTGCGACTAATGCCGTTCAGTGCATTACGTCTGTGTCTATGCCACATGAGATTTAACAAGGCGTAGATAGATAGGACTATCTTTAGCCATCGTCGTTAATGCTTTCCTTAGCTCGATCACACCGCCAGCGAGTGCCTTGCGGTGCCGGCGGCGAGATAGGTGTCGAACAGGGCGGCAATCGTGCGGACGAAGGGCTTTCCCGTTTCGGTCACCACAAAGCGGTCGCCCGCCATCGCGGTGAGGCCATCCCTATCGGTCAGTGCGAGCAGCCGCGCTTCGTCCATCAGCGCCTTGCCGGCCGCGCCGAAGCGGGAGACATCGCCGGGGGCGAGTGTGAACCGGCACAAAAGCGCGGATATGGCTTCCGCGCGCAGCCGGTCGACCGGGTTCAATGCAAAGCCGCGCGCCACGGCCACGCCGCCGTCGCGCACGGCGCGGGAATAGTCGCCCGTGGCGGTGATGTTCTGGATATAGCCCTGCGGCAATTGCCCGATGGCCGAGGCGCCCAGACCGATCAGCGCATCGGCGGCATCGTCGGTGTAGCCCTGAAAATTGCGCCGGAGTGTTCCGGTGCGCGCGGCGATGGCAAGGCTGTCGTCAGGCATTGCGAAGTGATCGAAGCCGATCGGCTCCATGCCACCTTGGGCCAAGAGGTTAGCCGCCAATTGCGCCTGGGCGAAGCGGACAAATTTGTCGGGCAGCGCTTCTTCCGGGATCATTTTCTGGTGCGTTTTCATCCAGGGCACATGGGCATAGCCGAAAAGCGCTGCCCGGTCGGGATTGAGCGACAGCGCAGCCTCAATGGTCCTGGCGAGACCCGCTTCGGTCTGGAAGGGCAGGCCATAGAGCAGGTCGAGATTGACCGAGCGCACGCCGCGCGCCCGCATGGCCTCGACCACGCCACGCGTGTCCTCAAAGCTCTGCAGCCTATTGATGGCCTTTTGCACTCTTGGGTCGAAATCCTGCACGCCGATGCTGGCGCGGGTCAGCCCGAACGCGGCCATGGCATCGTAGCGCCCGGCGTCGATGTCGTTGGGGTCGATCTCGATGCTGATTTCCGCGTCACTTGCGAGGGTGAAGCGCTCATCGAGCCGCGTGCGTAGCGCCAGGAGGTCGGCGGGCCTGAGCAGCGTTGGCGAGCCGCCGCCGAGGTGGATCGCGGTCATCAATCCGCGGCCCTCAAGCTGGGCCGACACCCAGTCGATCTCCGCGTGGAGCGCGACGAGGTAGTCGGCGATCGGTTCATAGCGCAGCGTGTGCTTGGTGTGGCAGCCGCAGAACCAGCACAGCCGGTCGCAATAGGGGATGTGCAGATAAAGCGAGATCGTCGCTTCCGCAGGCAGGCCTTTCAGCCAGCCGGCATATGTCGAATTGGTCACGCCGGCATGGAAATGGGGCGCGGTGGGGTAGCTGGTATAGCGCGGCACGGGCGTCGAATAGCGCGCGATGAGGTCGGTCGAAATGGTCAATTGGCGATCCTTCCCTGAGGGGGTGCGAAGAGACGCAGCCATTCGCGCTCGGTCGCCACGTGGCGACGCATGCTGTCGAAAAAAGACCGCAGCAGATAGCCGAGCGCATCGGGAGAAGGCCGAGCCTCGCCGCGCATCATGGCGCGCAGAGCGTCGGCAACTTCCGCGGCGGCGGCGGCGTCTATCGCGTGAGCCGTCCCGCGCCTTTCCACGGCTTCGGGGGCGCTGGCCAAAAGGGGAAAGAGAAGGACGCGCTCGGCGGCCTGCAGCTTTTTCAAAGAGGGTTCGAGCCGCTCGATGAGATGATGGCAAAGGGCGGCATCGATCCGGCTGGGCAGGGCATCGGCCAGGGTTTCGAGCCCCTCGCAGAGCGCCAGCATGTCATCATAGGCTGCGTTCAGCGCGCCTCTATCGGCCCCAGGCATGGCCATTCTCGTGCTCCGCACCAGGACAATTCCTGATGCTCAGCTAACACGGGCCTGAGGAGCGGCCCTTGACCAGGATCAAGCCGCGAGGAGGTCATCGCGACGGGCAGCGCCGCCGGGGATTTACTCGGTCAGCCCGCTCGGATTGTAGAGTCGCAACGGTCGAATTTCATAGGAGCCGCCATCGGGATTGGCCTTGGCCAGGTCGCGCGCGAAATCCAGCGCCTCGTCCATGTTCGCGCAATCGGCGACGTAAAAGCCCAAAAACTGTTCCTTGGTCTCGGCGAAAGGGCCATCGAAGACCACAGGCTCGCCCGAGGATTTGCGCAGGGTCTTGGCTTCGTCGGTGTTCCAGAGCCGCACGACTGGCCCCAGCTTGCCCTTTTCGCTCATGCGCGACTGTACCGCACCGAGGCGTTCCATGCAGGCCGCGTCTTCCTCCGGTGTCCACCGGGAGACGGCTCTCTCGTCATTGTAGCACAAAATGGCATAGAGCATGGGGCCCCTCCTCCGATTTGAGAGGGAACTATTGCGTCATAGAAGGCTGAAAATCCAGTCCGATCACGGCTCGGGCGTCACCTTTGGCCGTGCGATGGTGGCCGTGGCGCCGATTGAGGCGAAGATGATCGCGGCCATGCCGGCCAATTGCATGGCGCTCAGCCGCTCCCCCAGAATGACGAGGCCGGACAGGGCGGCGAGGGCCGGCTGACCGCTCATCAGAATGCCGAAGAGGCGCGAGGGAATTTTGGGCAGCGCGACCATGTCGAGCGCATAGGGAATGGCGCTCGACAGCAGCGCGACGCCGAGGCCGAGCGGCCAGATGGCCGGATCGAGGAGGGCCGTTCCGGCCTCGGCAATGCCGAAGGGCAGGGCGATGATGGCGGCCGTGCCGACGCCGAGCGCGGCGATATGGGGGCCGCCGCCCGTCCCGGCGCGCTGGCCGAAGACGATATAGCCGGCCCAGCAGGCGCCGGCGCAGAGCGCCAGCACAATGCCGATGAGGGAAACATCGCCATCAAAGCCGCTCCAGGGCAGCAGCAGGGCAAAACCGCCCACGGCCAGCACGATCCAGAAAAAGTCGAGCGGGCGCCGCGCCCCGAACAGCGCCACGGCCAGTGGGCCGGTAAATTCCAGTGCCACCGCCAGGCCGAGCGGAATATGGAAGAGGGCGGAGTAAAAGAAGAGGTTCATCGAGCCCATGGCCACGCCATAGAGCAGCACCGCGCGCTTTTGCCGTCCGTCCGGCCGATATCGCCAGGGACGGAAGACGATGACCAGCACCAGTGCGGCAAGGGTCAGGCGCAGGGCCGTTGCCCCGGATGCCCCTACCAGCGGAAACAGCATTTTGGCAAAGCTCGCCCCGGTCTGGGTGAAAACCATGCCGAGCGTGACGAGAAGAACGGGAACAAGAATGGTCTGGGGCCGCACGGCTTGGGCTCGAAGGAAGGGACAGGCAGGCTCTATCAGGGTTTTGAGGGAATGCCCATTGGTCCGACAGCGGGGGTTCTACGGCGAAGAGGTCTGGGATGGAGAGGAAGTGTCGGAGCGGCCCCCATCCATCCTGGCTCCCATCCCCCCACCCTCAATCCCTCCCCGCGAGGGGGAGGGAGGCCGGCCGGTTCTCTTGACGAGAAGTTGCCCCACCCACGGACGGGCTCCTCCCCCTCCCAGGGGGAGGCCGGGTGGGGGTCTACCCTCACGCAGGCCTGCCTAGTGAAACAGCCCCGTCCCGCCCGAATCCGCCTGCTTTACCCGCGCCCGGTCCAGCACGGCAGGCTCGAGCAGCCGTGCATTGATCCCCAGGCGGTCCCGGCTTTCGGCGCGGGGGTACCAATGGGTGACGCAGCCGCAATGGGCGCAGCGGTGGAAATCGATGTGCCTGCCGTTCCAGGCATAGGTGTCGGTCGGCTGGGCCGAAAGGATGGTGACCTCGGCCTTTGTATAATAGGCCCAGAGCGTGCCATAGCGCCGGCAAAGGCTGCAATTGCAGTGAGTGACTTCCGCTGGTGCGCGGGAGAGGCGCAGCGTTACCGCTCCGCAATGGCAGGTGGCGGAGATGCCTTCTTCCTCGTCCGATTGCGCCATGAAAATCCTCCCGATGGTGTCCAAGCCATAAAGCCAGATTGACCCAAATGGCGCAATTCTTTAGCCCTGTAGAGAAGAACAAAGGAGGAATGCCCGATGGAGTATCGCTATCTCGGCCGTTCAGGCCTGAAAGTCTCGGTTCTCACCATGGGCACGATGACTTTTGGCGGCAGCGAGCGGATCGGCCACACCGATCTGGCGGGCGCGGCGCGCCAGGTCGACCTCTGCCTCGATGCCGGCATCAATCTCTACGACACCGCCAATGTCTATAACGCCGGGGTCTCCGAGGAAATTCTCGGAGCCGTGCTGAAGGAGAACGGGCGGCGGCAGAAGGCGCTGGTCGCCACCAAGGTGCGTTTCAAGATGGGCGAGGGGCCCAATCAGATCGGGCTGTCGCGTCACCACATCATCGAGCAATGCAAAGCCAGCCTCAAGCGCCTCCAGACCGATGTCATCGATCTCTATCAGGTCCATGAATGGGATGGGATGACGCCGATCGAGGAAACGATGGAAGCGCTCGATACGCTCGTGCGCCATGGCCATGTCCGCTATATCGGCTGCTCGAACTATTCGGGCTGGCATATCATGAAGGCGCTGATGGCGGCCGACAGGCGGCAGGGCGAGCGCTTCGTCTCCCAGCAGATCCATTATTCGCTCCATAGTCGCGACGCCGAATATGAGCTGGTGCCCATTTCGCAGGACCAGGGCCTGGGTATCCTCATCTGGTCGCCGTTGGCGGGCGGGCTGCTTTCGGGGAAATATCGCCGCGATGGCGGGCCCGAGAGCGGGCGGCATGTCGGTGGGTTCCGCGAGCCGCCGGTCTATGACTGGGAAAAACTCTACAACGTCATCGACGCAATCGTCGGCATAGCCGAGAACCGCGGCGTGTCGGGCGCGCAGATCGCGCTGAGCTGGCTGTTGGGGCGGCCCGGCGTCACCTCGGCGATCATTGGAGGGCGCAATGAAGAGCAGTTCCGCGACAATATCGCAGCAACAAGTCTTGTGCTGAGCGCCGAAGAGCGGGCAAGACTGGACGCCGTGAGCCGCCCGCCGCTGCTCTATCCATATTGGCATCAATCCTTTTCCGCCCAGGACCGTCTGGGTCCGGCGGACCGCGATCTCATCGCTCCCTATGCAGAGGAATTCAAGCGTGGCTGATTTCGTCTTTTCCCCTCCCGCCGTGGTAACCATTCCCGTTGCGGGTGGCGGGCTGTTCCCCGTTCGCCGCGTGTTCTGCGTCGGTCGCAATTATGCCGAGCATGCCCGCGAGATGGGCAATGACGAGCGCGATCCGCCCTTCTTCTTCACCAAGCCCGCCGATGCGGTGGTGACAGGGGGAAAAGATATCCCCTACCCACCCCAGACGAGCGATTTTCATCACGAGATCGAACTGGTCGTCGCCATCGGCAAGGGCGGGGCCAATATCGCCCCCGAAAATGCCCAAGGGCATATTTTCGGCTATGCCGCCGGGCTCGACATGACGCGGCGCGATCTCCAGGCGCTCGCCAAGAAGTCGGGCCGCCCATGGGACATGGCCAAGGGCTTTGATTCTTCCGCGCCCATCGGCGATATCGCGCCAGTTTCGTCCATCGGTCATCCGGCAGATGGGGCGATCACGCTCGACGTCAATGGTGTTAACCGGCAGCGCGGAATGCTGTCGGAAATGACCTGGGATGTGAATAGTGTGCTGACCGATCTGTCACGTTACGTGACCCTGGCGCCGGGTGATATCATCATGACCGGCACGCCTGCCGGGGTAGGTGCGGTGGTTCGCGGTGACCTCCTCGAAGGCCGCATCGAGGGCATCGGAACGGTCACGGCGAGGATCGGCTGATGCCGGTCTGGTCGTCCCAACAGGATGCGGCGCTGGTCGCCGTGTCCAATTGGCTCAAGGATCGGAACGGGCCCCAGGTGTTCCGGCTCTTCGGTTGGGCCGGAACGGGAAAATCCACCCTCGCCGTGCATCTGGCGCAGGATATCCGCTCAGTCAAATACGCAGCCTTCACCGGCAAGGCGGCCCTCGTGATGCGAAAACGCGGCTGCAAGGGCGCCCAGACGATCCATTCGCTGATCTACACGCTGGTCTCGGAAAAAGAGGGCGAACCGCGCTTCGTCCTCGATTCCGAAAGCCCGGCCGCCGACGCTGATCTCATCGTCATCGATGAGGTCTCGATGGTCGACGAACAATTGGGCGCGGACCTCTTATCCTTTGGAACCAAGGTGTTGGTGCTGGGCGATCCGTTCCAGCTGCCGCCGGTGCAGGGGGCAGGCTTCTTCACCACCGAAGAGCCGGACATCATGCTGACCGAAATCCACCGGCAGGCGGCGGACAATCCGATCATCCAGCTTTCCATGGCAGTGCGGGAGGGCGGCTTCCTCGAACATGGCCGCTACGGCGAATCCGTGGTTGTCGGGCGCGACAAGGTTGATCGCGACGCCGTGCTCGAGGCCGACCAGGTCCTCGTCGGCCGGAACAAAACCCGCCTCACCTACAATGACCGGCTGCGGGAATTGAAGGGCCTGCCTTTCCACGAGCCGGTGGTCGGCGACCGCATGGTGTGTCTCCGCAACAATCCGCGAAAGCGCCTGCTCAACGGCCAGATCTGGATCGTCACCGAGGCGCTCAAGCGCAATAATGGCAAATGGTCGCTCATGCTGGCCGACGACGAGGGCAAGGGTGAAGCCAAGGTTATGACGCACAAGGCGTTTTTCTCGGGCGAAGAGGATGCCATGAGCTGGCCGGAACGCCGCCAGTTCGATGAATTTACCTTCGGATATTGTCTCACCGTCCACAAGGCGCAGGGCAGCCAGTGGGATAATGTCTATCTCTTCGACGAAAGCTTCGTCTTCCGCGAGGAGCGGGCGCGCTGGCTCTATACGGGCATTACCCGGGCGGCAGAGAAGATCACGATCATCAGCTGACGCCACGATTGCGCCAAACTTGACCGGCTCTGTAGAGATGGCGCGAAGTCGCCCTGCAAAAGACTGATGTCCCAAGCGCTTGAAGCGCTTGCGCAGGGCGCTTCGATACCACATCATCATGATCGACATTGCCCGCCCGGGCCGGAGTCCCACCATGCATCACGACACCACCCTGATCACGACAATCGTCGCTGGTCTGGTGCTGGCCTATATATTCGGGATGATCGCCAATAGGCTGCGTTTGCCGCCGCTGGTGGGCTATCTCTTTGCCGGCATATTGGTGGGTCCGCATACGCCGGGCTTTGTCGCAGACCAGGAACTGGGCGCGCAATTGGCCGAGCTGGGGGTGATCCTCCTCATGTTCGGCGTCGGATTGCATTTTTCCCTCAAGGACTTGATGAGCGTGCGCGCGCTCGCCATTCCCGGTGCCATCGTCCAGATCGGCTTTGCCACATTGCTTGGTGCCGGGCTTGGGCTGCTGCTCGGCTGGACGCTCGGCGCGGCGCTGCTGTTTGGCCTTGCATTGTCAGTGGCGTCCACGGTTGTCCTGCTCAAGGCCCTGCAGGACCGACGGCTCATCGAAAGCGAGCGCGGCCGGATCGCGGTCGGCTGGCTGATCGTCGAGGACCTTGCCATGGTCCTCGCCCTCGTTCTGGTGCCGGCCATTGCCAGCCTCTATGGCACTGATACGGGCATCCATGATCCCTTCGTTTCCTTTGTAGAGCGCCTTGTGGGCACCGACATCGGTATCTGGGGCGTGCTGGCGCTGACCCTGGTCAAAGTTGCCGCCTTCGTCGGCTTCATGCTGATCGTGGGGCGGCGGATCATCCCCTGGGCATTGCATGCCACGGCGCATACCGGCAGCCGCGAACTGTTCCGCCTCGCCGTTCTGGCCATTGCCCTGGGCGTGGCGCTCGGGTCCTCCGTGCTCTTCGGCGTTTCGCTGGCGCTCGGCGCCTTCTTTGCGGGGATGATCCTGTCGGAAAGCGAACTCAGCCATCGTGCCGCCAACGAAACCCTGCCGCTGCGCGACGCCTTTGCG
The DNA here is from genome assembly GCF_029201545.1 of Devosia sp. FJ2-5-3. NCBI lineage: Bacteria > Pseudomonadati > Pseudomonadota > Alphaproteobacteria > Hyphomicrobiales > Devosiaceae > Devosia > Devosia sp. FJ2-5-3. The sequence continues at coordinate 437,941 of NZ_CP104007.1, forward strand.
GTGCTGTTCTTCGTATCGGTCGGCATGCTGTTCGACCCGATGATCGTGCTCAACCAGCCGCTCCTGGTCTTGGCCACGGTCTTCATCATCGTCATCGGCAAGTCCTTGGCGGCCTTTGGTATCGTGCTGTTGTTCCGTCGACCGGTGTCGACGGCGCTGACCATCTCGGCGAGCCTGGCGCAGATCGGCGAATTCTCATTCATCCTCGCCAGCATGGGCGTTGCATTGGCCATCCTGCCGCAGGAAGGACAGGATTTGATCCTCGTTGGCGCGCTGATTTCCATCGTGCTCAACCCGGTGGTGTTCTGGGTGGCCGAGGCGATGCGGCCCGGACTTGAAGCGCGCTACGGCCAGAAGCGGGCAGCGGAAGGCGAGGGCCGGATCGAGCCGGGCGAGCTTTCACGCGCGGCGGAAGGCCCGGCAACGACCGATATCCCAACAAGTGCCGCCGTGGATCGCGGTGCTTTGGGTGCCGATGACGACACTGGGGAGCCGTCCAGCCTGACCGGCCACACCGTTCTGGTGGGCTATGGCCAGGTCGGGCGCATCGTTGCGGCAGGGCTCAAGACCGAAGGGACCGGCGTGGTCGTCATCGAGGATAGCGACCATGACGTTGCCGCGGCGCGTGCCGAAGGCTTTGAGGTGGTCTATGGCAATGCCGCCAGTGCCCCGGTGCTGCGGCTGGCCAATCTCGAGGCCGCCAAGAGCCTGATTATCGCCATTTCCAACGCCTTCGAGGCGGGCTCGGTCGTTGAGACGAGCCGCAAGCTCAATCCCTCCATCGCCGTCGTGGCGCGCGCCTATTCGGCCGAGGAGGAAGATTTCCTGCGCAATCTGGGCGCCACCACAGTCATTCGCGGCGAGCAGGAGATCGGCAAGGGCATATTGTCCCATCTCCAGGACGAACCGGTCCTTGAAGTCGTCGCTGAGCCGGAGATCCGGTTGCCGGCCTCGGACAATCTTGTGGCACGGGCGGCCGCGTCGGTAATTGCGCCGGTGGCGGTGAGCGAGCCCATCGACGCTGCGCCGGCGCCGGTTGAGACCGTCGCGGTGGTTGCGGAAGACACTGCCGATGAAGCAGTGCCGGAGAGCGCTCCGGAGGCGATTTCCGAGGCGGAAACAGCCCCTATGGCGCCAATCACGGTGCTGGACGCGCCAATTGTGGACGATACGCCGTCCTTGGCACCCAACGCCGAGGCCGAAGTGCTGTTGCAGGCCGAGATCGTTGCGGTCGAACCCGTCCCTTCCATCGGAGAAGCGCCGGCCGAGATCGATGAACTGGTTGTGCCGGCTTCGGACTTGCCGATTGCGCCAGCGGCAGAAGCCGATGCGCCGACGCCCGACAGCCTGCCCGCGGAGGAAAATCGCGATCCGGCAGCGGAAATTCAGGCCGAGGGGGATGCCGAGGCGGTCGTGCCGCCAGTCGTTCCCGAAGCGCCTCAAACCACCACAGAGGCTGCGCCGGAACCCTCGGTCGCCGTGCCGCAGGAAGAGCAATCGGCTCCTGCCGAGGCCGAAGCTCCGCCAGAGACAGAGATCGCAGCGTCCGAAGACACGCCAGAGGAAATTGAAGGCAGCGGTACAGAGCCGGGCACTGCCGACGAAGAAAAGAACAAGAGCGGGGCGGACGTGCCGCCCGTCATGCCTGAGCCCAAGCCTTCCTAGGTTTGGGCTGGGCCGTGTGAGGACCGATGATTTCGCAAAAGGCCAAATATGCGCTGCGGGCACTGGTATCGCTGGCGCGCGCCGGGCGGGGGGAGAGCCGAATGATCGGCGAGATTTCCCGGGACCAGGCCATCCCCAAGAAATTCCTCGAGCAAATCCTGCTCGAGCTCAAGCGCGCCGGCTATGTTTCGAGCCGGCGCGGTCGCATGGGCGGCTATGAGCTGGTCAAGGCGCCTGAAGAAATCATGTATGGCGAAGTGCTGCGGCTGATCGATGGGCCGATCGCCCCGCTTCCCTGCCTCTCCAAGATTGCCTATCGCAAATGCGCGGACTGCCAGGACGAGGCGTCATGCGAAATCCGCCATGTCTTCGAGCGGGTGACCCTGGCCACCCGCGACGTGCTCGATCGCACCAGCCTCGCCGATTCGCTGCGGCTCGAAGACTTACCGGTTTAGCCGAAGACCACTGTCTTCTTGCCGTTGAGCATGACCCGGCTTTCGAGGTGCAGCTTTACGGCCCGCGCCAAGACGCGGCTTTCGATGTCACGGCCGGCGGCAACGAGGTCGTCGGGGCTCATGGCATGGGTCACCCGGGCGGTTTCCTGCTCGATGATCGGACCCTCGTCGAGGTCGGGCGTCACGTAGTGCGCGGTCGCACCGATGATCTTGACCCCGCGCTCATGGGCCTGGTGATAGGGCTTTGCGCCCTTGAAGCTGGGCAGGAACGAGTGATGGATGTTGATCACCTGCCCGAAGAGGCGGGTGGAGAGATTGTCCGAAAGCACCTGCATATAGCGGGCCAGAACCACGAGGTCCGCGCCGGACTGCTTGACGATCTCAAGAACGCGCGCCTCCTGCTCGGCCTTGGTGTCCTTGGTCACCGGCAGATAATGGAAGGCGATGCCGGCATCTTCGGCAATCTTGCGCGCATCTTCGTGGTTGGAAATGACCGCGGCGACATCGGCGTCCAGCCACCCAACGCGGATCTGGTAGAGCAGATGAAGCAAGGTATGGTCAAATTTGGAGACCAGGATGACGATGCGCTTGCGCTGGCTCTGGTCGGTCAGTGCCGTTTGCATGTCGAAGCGGGCGATAGGGGACTTCAGCGCTTTCTCGATAATGTCGCGATCCACACCGCCGGGGGCGGTGAAGGCGAGGCGCATGAAGAAGCGACCCGTTTCCTTGTCCCAGAACTGATTTGATTCGGCGATGTTGGCTTTCAGCGCCGCCAGTTCGGTCGTGATGGCCGCCACGATGCCGGGGCGGTCAGTGCAGGACAGGGTGAGAACGAAATTGGCCGACATGCAGGCAGCTCCCTTGAATTCTGCCCAGCGGTATCAAGGCCTTGGGTAGTTTCGTCAAGGGGTAACACTAAAACAGAAAAGGGCTGCCCGCGATGGACAGCCCTTCCCTGAGTCAGTGGCCTCGAGGGCACAGGAGGTGGGTGCTAGCCGAGATCACTCCCAATCAACACCTTGAACCCCAGACCTTCTTCGAGCACCAAAATCTCATAAGACACTGGAACACCTCCTTTTCGTTGGTTGAACATGGGCTCAGATTGAGCCCGAAGACTGTCCTTGTCTAGTCACAAAACAGTCACGCTGTTTGCGAGGACCAATATTGGCGATCCCTGCAACGCCGATTCTGGGTCGGGCGGGCGGTCGGCGAGGCGATGCTGCGGGGGCGAAAGGCGTGCCGGCGAAGGAGTTTTGAGACCCTATTTGGGCGGAAAAGAATTCCGCACCCCGGTGTCCCGGAGTGCGGAATGATGAGCTCAGGCGCGGGCCTTTTTTGGCCTACCGCGGAGCTGGATGAGCGTGGCGGCCAGGACACCGAGCGCCACGATGCCGATAATGATGGTCGCAAGGGCGTTGACGTCCGGAGACACGCCGAGCCGGACTTTCGAGAAGATGACCATGGGCAGCGTCGAGGAGCCCGGGCCGGATACGAAGCTGGCGATGACCAGATCGTCAAGCGAGAGGGTAAAACCCAGGAGCCAGCCCGACACCAATGCAGGGGCGATTATCGGCAAGGTGATGTCAAAGAAGGTGCGCACCGGCGAAGCGCCGAGATCCATCGCCGCTTCCTCGAGGCTGCGATCGAAATCGGAAAGGCGCGACTGCACCACGACGCAGACATAGGCGGTGCAGAAGGTGGCATGGGCAATGACGATGGTCATCATCCCACGGCCCTGCGGCCAGCCCAGGAGGCTCTCCATGCCCACGAAGAGCAGGAGCAGCGAGAGGCCGGTGATCACGTCCGGCATGACGAGCGGCGCGGACACCATGCCCGCAAACAGGGTCCGGCCCTTGAAGCGCCGGAAGCGCACGAGGGCAACTGCCGCCAGCGTGCCGAGGACCAGGGCGATTGTGGCGCTCAAGGCGGCAATCTGGAGGCTGAGCCAGGCGGCCCCCAGCAATTGCGGATCGTTGAGAAGGGCGCTGTACCACTTCGTCGAAAAACCTGACCAGACCGTCACCAGGCTCGACTCGTTGAACGAGAAGATCACCAGCGAAATGATGGGCGCATAGAGGAAGGAAAAGCCCAGGGCCGCCGCAATGGGGAGAAACCAGCCACGAGAGAACATCTTACTTCTCCACCACGGCGCCCTGCGCCTTTTGCAGCAGCATGATCGGCACGACCACAACGACGAGCATGGCAACGGCGACGGAGGCGGCGCGCGGCCAATTGGCGGCACTGAAGAACTCGTCCCACAGGACGCGACCGATCATCAGCGTTTCCGGCCCGCCCAGAAGCGAGGGAATGACGAATTCGCCGATCGCCGGAATGAAGACCAGCATGGAGCCGGCGATGATGCCCGGGAGCGACAGCGGCAGGGTAACAGAAAGGAAGGTCCGCAACGGACGCGCGCCGAGATCGGCCGCCGCCTCGAACAGCGATACATCCAGCTTCACCAGCGTCGTATAGAGCGGCAGGATCATGAAGGGCAGATAGGTATAGACGATACCGACATAGACCGCGAAATCGGTCTGCATCATCACCAAAGGCTGCATGCCGAAAAGGCCCAGGAACTGGTTGATGACGCCATTGCCGCGCATGAAGCCCGACAGCGCGTAAACGCGCAGCAGGAATGAGGTGAAGAAGGGCAGGATGACCAGCATCAGCAGCGCGTTGCGCCATTTGTCCGGCGCCCGCGCAATCGCATAGGCCATGGGATAGCCCACGACCAGCGTGATCACCGTGGCGATTGCCGCGATGCGGATCGAGGACAGATAGGCCGCTACATAAAGATTGTCCGAGAACAGGCGGATGTAATTCGACAGATGCAGGGTCAGCTGCACCGTCCCTTCCTCGGTGGTGGTGAGGAGGGGAGAATAGGGCGGGCGGCCAAATTGCTTGGTGGCCAGCGAGATTCCGAAGACCACGGCAAGCGGCACGAGAAAGAACACGAACAGCCACAGAACCGGCGCGATCAACACCAGGAAGCGGCCCGAAATGCCGACCTTGGCCAGGCGGCGTTCCACCACGTTCCAGGGGCGGAGGCGCCGGGGCGGTGGGATGGTGGGCTCGTGGGTCGTGGTCATACTGTCAGCACCGAGCCGGCATTGTCATGCCAGGAGACATAGACATCTTCTTCCCAGGTGATGGCGTCGGGATTGCCGCGCACGGAGTTGGTCTGGCTGACCCTGATGCGCTTGCCGCTTTCGAGCCTGACCTGATAGAGCGAAATATCGCCGAGATAGGCGATTTCCTCGACCACGCCCCTGGTGACATTGGCGTCGAATGGGCTTTCCGGTCGCTCCCGGCTCAGCACCATTTTTTCAGGGCGAATGGCCCACCACAAGATCTGGTCGGGGGCGCAATCGACGCCGTGACCGACATAGATGTCGCTGCCCAGCTCGCTTGAGCGGATGCGGATGTGATCGGGCTCGTCCGCCGTCACGACGCCTTCGACCATATTGGCGGAGCCGATGAAATTGGCGACGAAGCGCGAATTGGGGAATTCATAGATGTCGGTGGGCTCGCCGATCATGGCGATTTCGCCCTGGTTCATCACGCCGATCCGCGTCGCCAGGGTCATGGCTTCTTCCTGGTCGTGCGTCACGACGATGAAGGTAACGCCCAGCTGTTCCTGAATCTTGACCAGTTCGAACTGGGTTTCTTCACGCAGTTTCTTGTCGAGGGCGCCCAGCGGCTCGTCGAGCAGCAGCAATTTGGGGCGTTTGGCCAAGGCGCGTGCGAGAGCGACACGCTGGCGCTGGCCGCCAGAGAGTTGATGCGGCTTGCGCTTGCCGTAGTCCTGCAGCTTGACCAGCGCCAGGAGTTCAGCGACGCGGGCCGCGATATCGGCCTTGGGCAAATGGTCCCGCTTGAGACCATAGGCAATGTTCTGCTCGACCGTCATATGCGGGAACAGCGCATAAGACTGGAACATCATATTGATCGGCCGGTTGTAGGGCGGCACATCGGTCATGTCCTGGCCATCGATCTCGATGACGCCGGATGTGGGTGTTTCGAAACCGGCCAGCATGCGCAGGAGCGTCGACTTGCCCGAGCCCGATCCGCCCAGCAGGCAGAACAGTTCCGAGCGATAGATATCCAGCGAAACGTCATGGACGGCGGTGACATCGCCGAATTTCTTGGTGACGTTCTTGATGCGCACGAACGGCTTGTTGTTGCCTGGGTCACGCCATGGGCGCGTATCAACTGCAAGCTGCGGCTTCTTGGCCATGTCTGACTCTTGAAATGGGTGAAGGGGCGGCATTTCGGCCGCCCCTTTCATGCCTGTTACTACTGACCGGTTTTGATGCGGGTCCAGGTGCGGGTCAAGACTTCTTCGTATTCCGGCGAATGGGCCGACATCACGAAGGCTTTTGCCAGCACATCCGCGGGCGGATAGATGCCGGGGTTCGACTTGACTTCCTCATCCACGAACTCGGTGGCCGGAATGTTCGGGTTGGCGTAGTACACATAGTTCGTGATCGCCGCTACCACTTCGGGGCGCAGGATGTAGTCGATGAACTTGTGGGCGTTGTCCTTGTGCGGCGCATCGGCCGGGATGGCGAGGAAGTCGAACAGGGTCGCGGCGCCTTCCTTGGGGATGATGTACTGGACTTCAACGCCCTGATTGGCTTCGGCAGCCGCATCGGCGGCGATGAAGATATCGCCCGAATAGCCCAGCGACAGGCAGACTTCGCCATTGCCCAGATCATCGATGTACTGGCTGGAATGGAAATAGCGGACATAGGGCTTGATGGAGTTCAACAGGGCTTCGGCCTTGGCGAGATCCTCGCTCGATTCCGAATTGGCATCGATCCCCAGATAGTTCAGCGCGATGCCCATGACTTCGGAAGGGCTGTCGAGCAGGGTGATGCCGCAAGTGGCGAGCTTTTCGGCGAATTCGGGCTTGAACAGGAGGTCCCAGCTGTCGAGCGGCGTATCCTCGCCGAGCGCGGCCTTGGCCTTCTCGACATTGTAGCCCAGGCCGATCGTATTGATCATGTAGGGCACGGCGTGGGCATTGTCGGGGTCATGCTGGGCCGCCGCTTCCATCACCGTGGGATCGAGATTGCCCAGATTGGTCAATTTCGACTTGTCGAGCGGAGCAATCAGGCCGAACTTGATCTGGCGCTCGACGAAATTGCCCGACGGCACGACGATGTCGTAGCCCGAATTGCCGGCCAAAAGCTTGGCGTCCACGATCTCGTTGCTGTCATAAACGTCGTAATTGACCTTGATGCCGGTTTCCGCCTCGAAATTGGCGATGGTATCAGCGGCAATATAGTCGGACCAATTGTAGACGTTCAGGACGGGCTCTTCCTGAGCGAGGGCGGGGCCGGCGGCCAGCACTGCGCCCAGAGCGATGGCGAGCGACTTGTTCATTTGGGTGTCTCCTGCAGCGGATAATTGGTGGAGGCAATAGCGTCCCGAAAGACGACTTCCAGGGCGCAATGTGCCCCGACGCGGAAAGGAGCCGCGGCTCAGTGCCGGGGGCTCATCTTTGAGTACCCGGAATATCAAAAATTGAGGTCTGAGGGAGCGTCACGGAAGCGCGCCCTGGGGCGGCCGGTATCTTCGCAGCAATTTGCCCGAGTCCGGGCTCACATCGAGGCACAAACCAAGCACCATCAACAGTGGGTCTAGTCAGCGAAGTGCCCTTTCCTTCTTCAGTGCGCGGCAAATTATAGCCAAATGCGAGGTGCGGCAAGGCAGTGGCGCGGAAGATTTTGCGCACTTGACCACAGCTATTGCCGCATCGCACAACCCGAGGCCAAGCAGCTGCCAGGGGCAGCAAATGGCGACGAGGAGTTACCCGTTCGATGAGCGAAAAGACCTATCTGTCCGTTTCAGCAGAGGTGGCGGCGGCGCTTGAAAAAGGCGCGCCCGTCGTCGCGCTCGAATCCACCATCATCACCCATGGCATGCCCTATCCACAGAACCTGTCCATGGCACGCGAGGTCGAGAGCGTCATCAAGGCGCAGGGCGCCGTCCCGGCCACCATTGCGGTGATGGACGGCCAGCTCAAGGTCGGCCTCAGCGATGCCGATCTCGAGATTCTGGCGCGCGAGGGGCACAAGGCGGCCAAGGCCAGCCGGCGCGATCTTGCGGCGCTCCTCGCAAATGGCGCCATGGCCGGCACGACCGTCGCCACGACCATGCAGATCGCAGCGCTTGCCGGTATCCGGGTTTTTGCCACGGGCGGTATTGGCGGGGTGCATCGCGGCGCCGAAGACAGTTTTGATATTTCCGCCGACCTCGAGGAGTTGGGGCGCACCCCGGTGGCCGTGGTTTGCGCTGGGGCCAAATCCATCCTCGACATCGCCAAGACGCTCGAAGTGCTCGAGACCAACGGCGTGCCCGTTCTTGGCTTCGGCACCGACGATTTTCCCGCGTTCTGGGCCCGCGAAAGTGGCTTCAAGGTGGACCATCGTTTCGATGATGCAGCGGGCGTCGCGCGCATGCTTACTATCCAGAACGATCTGGGCATGGGCGGCGTGCTCATCGCCAATCCCATTCCCGCGCAAGACGCCTGGGAAGCCGCCGCCATCGAGCGCTTCATCACCCAGGCCCTCGCCGATGCCGACGCCAATGGCATTTCGGGCAAGGCGACGACGCCCTTCCTGTTGCAGCGCATATTCGAATTGACCGAGGGCAAGTCGCTCCAGTCCAATATTGCGCTGGTCAAGAACAATGCCCGGGTTGCCGCCGATATCGCCGTGGCACTGGTCAATCAACGGGTATGAAAAGCCGGGTCCTCGTCGTCGGCGACGTGATGACCGATATCATCGTCAAGCCCGAGGGGCCGATCGTGATGGGATCGGACCGTCGGGCCCAGATCCGCACCCGGCCCGGCGGGTCGGGCGCCAACCAGGCCGTCTGGCTCGGTGCAGCCGGCGCAGAGGTCGTCTTTGCGGCCAGGGTAGGGGCGTCCGATGTGGACAATCTGGGCCGCCATTTCCGCGAACTCGGGGTAACGCCTGCCCTTTCGGGCGATGCCGACCTCCCATCCGGGGTACTGGTCACCATTGTCGCGCCCGATGGCGAGCGGAGTTTTCTCACCGATCGGGGCGCCAATCTCAACCTTGGTGCGGACGATCTTCCGCCCGCCCTGCTGGACGGCGTCGGCTTCGTCATGGTCTCGGGCTACAGCCTTTTTGCGCCGGGGCCACGCACGGCGGTGCAGGCGCTGATGGCGCAGGCGCGGCGGCGCGGCATAGCCTCTGGCATCGACCCGGCATCGGTGGGTTTTCTCGAGGACGTCGGCGCGCAGAATTTTCGCGACTGGATCGGCCCGCTCGACTGGATCTTTGCCAATGAGGATGAGGCCAAAACCCTCACCGGTTCAGGCGATCTCGCGACGCAGATGCGCGTTCTCGGCGAGCAGTTCGAGCACGTGGTCATCAAGCGCGGTCGGCTGGGGGCGGCGCTGGGCGGTCGTGACGGCATCAGCCATCAGCAGGCGGCGCCGAAGGTGCGGGTGGTTGATTCCACCGGAGCGGGCGATGCCTTTGCAGGCGGGTTTGTTGCTGGTCTGGTCCGCGGCGCGAGCATGGACCAGTGCCTTGCGGCAGGCATCGCCCAGGGTGCGGCCGCGGTACAAACGATCGGCGGGCAGCCCGTTCAGGCTGCCCGGGACGATCAATGCGGTTCGTGCGCATCGGCGACGCCAAGCAGCCAATAGCCAGCGGCCTTGACCCATTCGGGATTGAAGCCGCGCTGTTCGGTCAGATGGGCGCGCACCGCCTTGCTCATCTGGCTTTCGCCGGCGATATAGGCATAGGCATCGCCCTGCGGGAACCGGGCGGCGGCGACCGCATCGTGCAGCAGCGTGGTCGTGCCCGCCGGGGCCCCGCTGCGGTGCAGATAGGTGAGCGTCAGCTCAGCCCTGGTCTCAAAGCGCTGCTCTTCGGCGGGATTGTCGACCTCGACAATGGCCAGCACCCTGGCACCTTCGGGCAATTCTTCGATGCGCCGGCCGATGGCGGGCAGGGCGGTCTCGTCGCCGACCAGCAAATACCAGTCATAGGCCATGGGCACGACGATCGAGCCGCGCGGGCCGCCGATCACCAGCGTCTTTCCCGGCGCTGCTGCTGCCGCCCAGCTCGCGGCGGGGCCGTCGCCGTGCAGGACGAAGTCCAGATCGATCCAGCCTTCCGCCACATTCCAGAAACGCGGCGTGTAATCACGCATTTCCGGACGCTCGCCGGGGGCGAATTCGGCGCCATTGGGGCCGACCGGGGGCAGTTTGGGCGCCACGCCTTCGGGGAAGAAGAACGCCTTGATGTGGTCGGCATGGCCGGGCGAGACGAAGTTCTCCATGTCGCCGGTCAGGCGAACGCGACGCATCAGTGGTGTGATATCCGTCACATTGGCGACTGTGAGAAGGCGCAGTCTGGTCTCGTGGCGTTGACGGATGGGCGCGCGGGGATCAAGCGTTTCGGTCATGTGGATATTCCTGAATGGCTTTGTCAGCAATTAACGGCAGCGACGCCTCATGGCAAGCAGGGCTTGATCCGTGTGGTCATCGGCCTATCTCAGATGTTCAGCCACAAGGAGCCTCGTTCCATGAAGAGCGCCGTCTATTCGCAAATCGGTTCGCCCGCAGATGTTCTCTTCAGCGAGGAGCGCGCCAAGCCTGAACCCGGGCCGGGCCAGGTATTGGTGAAGATGGTGCTCTCGCCAATTCACAATCACGACCTGATGACCATTGCCGGTCAGTATGCCCATAGACCAAGTCTGCCGGCGGTGCCGGGTACGGAAGCGGTCGGAATTGTCGAAGCGCTCGGCGAGGGCGTCGGCAATCTGGCGATTGGCCAGCGGGTCGCGGGCGGGGCCATGCACACCTGGGCGGAATATTATCTCGCCGACGCGTCACGATTGGTGCCGGTGCCGGACAGCGTGGATGACGAAACCGCGTGCCAGCTGGTGTCGATGCCGCTCAGCGCCAAGATGCTGCTCGAAAGCCTCGGCATCGCGGCAGGCCAGTGGATCGTCCAGAACGCCGCCAATGGCGCCGTGGGCAAGCTCGTGGCACGCTATGGCGCCGAGCGTGGCATCAAGGTTCTGGGCCTGGTCCGGCGTCAGGATGCAGTCGAAGAGCTCAAGGCGCTGGGTATCGACAATGTCGTGGCAACCGATAGCCCAGACTGGGTCGAAACGGCGCGCGGGCTGACAGGCGGAGCGCCGATTGTCCGGGCGATCGATTCCCTCGGTGGAGACGGCCCACAGCACTTGCTCAAAATTGCCAGTGACGGTGCAGAGCTCATCAGTTTTGGGGCCATGACCGAGCGGCCGCTGTCGATTTCGGCGGCGGACCTGCTGTTTCGCGGCATTACCGTGAAAGGGTTCTGGGGGTCCAAGCCGCCGGTCAAGCCGCAGCGGATTGGTGAATTGCTGGGCGAGCTGATCCGGGATGCAGCATCGGGCAAGCTGGTTCTGCCCATCGAGGCGAGTTATGGGATCGAGCAGGTCGCCGAGGCGGCGCGCGCCAGCGGCGAGCCAGGCCGCAAGGGCAAGATCGCCCTTCGCGGCGCCTGACCTGAACGCGTCCTGACCGCCGGGGCGGTCGGGGCCTACAGGCCTTGCAGCATCCGGTCCTGTTCCTGGCGCAGCGCATAAAGGCGTGTGGTGGTGTCGGGCTGGCTGTTGGCCAAGGTCAGCAGATCGCCCTTCGCCACGGGCGCCGTGACCTTTCCACCTTCGAGCAAACCAACCGGGACGGCGCCGCGTGCACGGGCGTCGGTGACGGTCATGGTGTAGGAGCGGTAGGAGGTTTCCCCGATGGCATCGAAGGTTTGGCCGGGCAGGAGGTCGCGCTTGGCGACGGCGCAGACCTCGGCGACGGGGCGCGGCAGCGGTACCATGTCCGGCTTGCCCGTCAGCATGATGCGGGCGCAGGTCAGCGGCACTTCAAGGCTGGTCAGATGATAGGGGCGGAAGAAGGCGTAGTATGGCCCGTGGCCGATATGAAGATCGTCCATGCGCTCGATAATGCGCGGATGCTCGGCCTTGACGATGACGAACACGCCCGGCGCAACGCCCTTGCCGATGGTGAAATCGACCACACCCGATGAGTTGAGGATGCCGCCGTCGGCCTTTGGAATGAGCACCTTGGCCATGTCATCGCGATCGGCCCTGGGGCCGTGCATGCCCGGAATGTCCGGCAGGAGGCCGGTGGCATTGGCAATGGCGCACATTTCCACGGCGGTCTTGGAGCCGTCGACGAATTCCACCAGCATGCGCGGGTTCATGTTCCGGCGGGCGGCCTCTTCCCGATATTCATCGGGGACGGCGTCGTGCCTCAGCGGATTATTCTTGCCCTTGCCTGCAGCGACAATATCGAGACCGAGCGCAGAAACGAATTCGATCAGTTCCATGCAGGATGAAGGCTCGTCGCCGGCACCCACGGAATAGACCACACCGAGCCGGTCGGCCTGGGCCTTCAGATAGGCTCCGATAGTGACGTCCGCCTCGACATTCATCATCACCAGATGCTTGCCGTGCTCCATGGCCGTGAGGTCATAGTCTGCTGCCACGCCGGGCTTGCCGGTGGCGTCGATCACCACATCGATATTTGGTGTGGTGACCAAGGTTTCGGCAGAGGTGATGGCGATCTTGCCGGCCTCGATGGCGGCAGTGGCCTGGCTCGGCGTCTCCGCAACCTTGCCCCGGCTGTCGTCGCCATAGGCAATCGTCATCGCATCGAGGGCCGTGTGCGGCCGGCGCGTGGCGATGGCCGCCATCTCGATGCCCTCCATCAAACTCATCTGGGTGACGAGGTCGGTTCCCATCTCGCCGGAACCGATGACACCAACCCGAATTGGGTTGCCTGCCTCGGCCCGGGCAGCGAGATCGCGGGCGAGTCCGGTCAAGGCGATTTTGGTGGTCATGGCATCAGTCCGGTCAGTTTGGTCAGGTCTGGTTACAGGCTGCAGCATTCCGCTGCAAGCTGGCGTCTGCCGCCGGTTCAGGGTTAGCACTTCTTAAACCGTTGCGGCTGATTATGGCGCTGGAGAAAAACTCCGGGGGCACGCCAGATCATGGCCAATCAAGACAGACACTCGATTACCTTGCCAGAGGTGATCGATCTAGACGCGCTTGATGCCATCCGCGACAAATTGATCGACGCCATTGAGGAGGGGCCGGTCACCGTCGCAGCCGGCGCCGTGGAGCGCGTTTCGACCAATGCGCTGCTCATGCTGGTCAGCGCGGCGGAAACGGCGCGGAGAAACCACTTCGAATTTGCCATCGAAGCCCCCAGCGCTTCGATGATGGCCGCCATTGAGCGCCTAGGCCTGGCAGGCCAGTTTTCAGGGATGATAAGAAAATGACATTGCGCGTACTGACCGTCGATGACTCGCGGACCATCCTGGCCATGCTGCATCACACGCTGAGCAATGCCGGCTTCGAGGTGCTGCAGGCCGAAGACGGCAAGCAGGGGCTCGACGTCCTCATGAGCCAGGATGTCGACGTGGTAATCACCGACATCAACATGCCCGTCATGGACGGTATCGAATTTATCAAGAATGTGCGCGCCAGCGGACAATATCAAAGCCTGCCGATCCTGATCCTGACCACTGAAACCAGTCAGGACAAGCGCGACCAGGGCAAGGCCGCAGGCGGCACGGGCTGGATCGTCAAACCCTTCGATCCGGACAAGCTGATCAGCGTCATTCACCGCGTCGTCCACTAACAATCAAACTACGGGGCTGGTCAGCCAAAAATGAGCGACCTGGACGATTTCAAGGCCACATATTTCGACGAGTGTTCGGAGCTGCTGACCGAACTCGAGGAGCAGTTTGCTGCCATCGAGGCCGGAGAGCGCGATGCCGACCGCCTCAATGCGGTCTTCCGTGCCATTCACTCGGTCAAGGGCGGCGCGGGTGCTTTCGGGTTCTCGGCATTGGTGGGGTTTGCCCATGCCTATGAAACGCTGCTCGACTATGTGCGCGATGGCCGGGTCGAGCTGACAGACGATGTCGTCACGCTTTGCATCAAGGCCAATGACATTGTCGCGGACCATGTCAACGCCGCAAAGACCGGCGAGGAATTGCCTGCGGACTATGGTCACGAAGAAAAATCGCGCTTTGACCTGATCGCGCGCGGCGGCAGTGGCGCCGGCAGCGAAGACGATGATCTCAACGGAGAGGTCATCGAGGAATTTGATATCGATTTTACGCCGGTACGCGTCGAGCTCAAGTTCGACGAGCCGGAGGAAAGCGTCGAAGAGGACACGTTCGACGCCTTGCCGCTCGAGGTTGCTCCGGGCAGTTGGGAAGTGCGTTTCACCCCCTTCCGCCAGCTCTATGCACGGGCCAATGATCCGCTGCTGCTGTTGCGCGAACTTGGCGTGCTCGGCGAAATGAATGTCCGCGCAGTGCTGACGGATGTGCCGGCGCTGGGGGACTTCGAGCCATTCGGCGTTTATTGCTCCTGGGAAATCACGCTTTCGGCGCCTGACCTCTCCGAGGCAGCGATCCGTGAGGTCTTTGAATTTGTGGAGGGTGATTGCGAGATCACCATCGTGCCGCTGGGTGACGCATTTTCTCTGCCAGCGCTCAATCACGCGCCCATTCCCGAAAGCAACGCAGCTGAGCCGGTATCGGCGCCTGCCGATCTGCTGGCGCTGACCGATGACGAGGTGGCCCAGGTGGCCGCGCGTCCGGCAGTGTCTCCAGTCGCTCCCGTCGTCGAGGAGCCGAGCCTGAGCTTTGCCGACCTTGCCGAAGAAATCAGCGCGGCAACGCCCCCCCGCATTCCGCTTGCACCCCAAGCGCCGAAGGCGGCTCCCGCCGCTGCGCCCAAGGCCGCCGGCGAGAGCGAAGAAGGCGATCGGCGTTCGGTGGGCGTCCAGTCGATCCGCGTCGATCTCGACAAGGTCGATCGTGTCGTCAACATGGTCAGCGAGCTCGTGATTACCCAGTCCATGCTCACCCAGCAGATGGATGAGACGCTGCGCGCCCGGTACACCGAATTGGTGCGGGGCCTCGAAGTGCTGGCGCAGACGACGCGCGGACTGCAGGACTCGGTCATGGCCATTCGCGCCCAGCCGGTAAAGTCGGTATTTTCGCGCATGCCGCGCCTCGTCCGCGAACTCGCGACGAAGACGGGTAAGAAAATCAAGCTCGAGACCATTGGCGAGAACACCGAAATCGACAAGACGGTGATCGAGCAATTGTCCGATCCACTGACCCACATGATCCGCAACTCGGCCGACCACGGTATCGAGAGCCCGGATAAACGTCGTGTTGCCGGCAAGTCGGACACGGGGACTATTCGTCTCTCGGCCGAGCAGGCGGGCGGAAACATCCTCATCATCGTCGAAGACGACGGTGCCGGCATCAACCGCGAGCGCGTGCTGCAACTGGCACGGGACAAGGGCCTTGTCGCTCCCGATATCACCCCGACGGACGAGCAGATCGACCAGTTGATCTTCGCTCCGGGCTTTTCTACGGCTGATGCAGTCAGTGATATTTCCGGCCGCGGCGTTGGCATGGACGTCGTCCTGTCCAACATCAAGAAAATCGGCGGCTCGGTGCATGTCCGATCCTGGACGGGCAAGGGCTCCCGCATGACCCTGCGCCTGCCGCTCACCCTGGCCGTGCTCGACGTGATGCTCGTCAAAGTGGGCGAGAACCCCTATGTGGTGCCGCTCTCTTCGATCGTGGAAACCATGCAATGCTCGGGCGCCATATTCGAGCGCGTGCCATCCGGTGGCCAGGTGCTGCAGGTGCGTGGCGAGTATGTCCAGGTCATCGATGTGGCGCAGCGCTTCGAGATGACTTCGACCAAGGCGCCCGACGATCGCTTCGTGGTGTTGTGCGAGACCGAGGGCAGCCAAAAGGTGGCCCTGGTGGTCGACGACATCATCGGCCAGCAGCAGGTGGTCATCAAGAGTCTTGAAGAGAATTTCGAGCGGGTGGACGGTATTGCGGGCGGCACCATCCTCGGGGATGGCAATGTTGCCCTGATCGTGGACGTGCAGGGCCTCAAGGTCACGCAATTCCACAAGAACGCGGCCTAGGGGGCCATAACGGGCGGTTCTGGCCAGCCGCCCGCAAGAACCAGTAAAGCGGCCGCCAGCCGCGTTTAGAGTAAGGCCGGCCCACGGGGCGGCAGAAAGGCACCAAATGGAAGCCCTTGCGATCCGGGACGACATGGGGGACAAGACGGCGCTTGTCGGCGCCAATACGCTCCAGCTCATCGCTTTCTCCATCGGCGAGCAGACCTACGGAGTCGAAATCACCACCGTGCGGGAAATCCGTGCGTGGAACGGCGCGACGCCCCTTCCCAATACGCGCGAATTCGTTCGCGGCGTCATCAATTTGCGCGGCACGATCGTGCCGATATTCGACCTGCGTGCGCGCTTCGGCGACGGTCAGACCTCGCCCACCAAGAACCACGTCGTGGTGGTCATGAGTGTCGGCGACAAATGGGTCGGCATCCTTGTCGATGCGGTGTCGGATATCCTCACCGTGTCGCGGGACGACATCCACAATGTTCCCGAGGGCAACGCGATCGATACCGAATTGCTCAACGGCATCGTCACCCATGATAGCCGGATGGTCGGATTGATCGATCTGCACGCGGTTGTCAGCGGCGCAAAGCTCGACGCCTGATCCAAAATTCCTACATTGCGAAATGAGGGGGCGCCGAAAGGCGTCCTTTTCATTTGGCGCCAGGGTCGAAAGGCGAAGGGACAACAAAAATGGCGCCCAGGGGCGCCATTTTTTGTGTCTGGTGATCTGGTTGTGTTGGGCTAGAAAAGCTCGATCTCGCCATGCGCCTGGCGTTTGGCAACGCCCGACAGGGCCGGCACGCGCAGTTCATCGAGGGTCAAACCCGCCCAGATCTCGTCATAGACGCTTTCGGGAGCGGTCGGTGGCAGCAGCGAGAATTGCCGTGCGGCCAGGGCCATGTTGCGGCAACGCTGCTCGATGCGGTCCTGCCCCTGCAACGCAGTGATAATCATCATGATGGCCTGGCGCGTCGAGGCGTCCGTGGCCGTGGCGCTGTCGGAAAGCAGTTCGAGCGCGTCGGTTATGCCTTCGAGCATGGCAGCAGACTGACGGGCAGTTTCGTCTAGTTCTCTCGCCAATTTCTGCAAAGACATGCACGTGACCCCATACAACTCGCTACACACTATCGCCTTATTCCTAAACCGGGTGTTGCCAGCGATCTGGGTAAGGTCCCCGTTGTAGGTCGTGGTTAGCGTTTGGCTAACATTCAGCCGATAGGGTTGCGTTCCTAAGGCCCGTCAAAGGTATATTACGATAAATGGCCCTGAATAGCTCGCTGCCCCCCGAGTTCGACCGCGGCGTCGTGACCACCGTCCACCAGGGCGATTGCCACGTGTCTGGGGCTGCCGACATCACCTTCTCGACCGTGCTGGGATCCTGCATCTCGGCCTGCGTCCGGGACAAGGTCGCCAAGGTTGGCGGCATGAACCATTTTCTGCTCGCCGAGCAATCGGGCGCGGCAAAGGATCGATATGGCGCCTCGGCACGCTATGGCGCTTTTGCCATGGAGCAGTTGATCAACAAGGTGCTGTCGCAGGGCTCGGGCAACAAGGCCAATCTGGAAATCAAGATTTTCGGCGGCGGCAAGATCAACTCGGCGCTCGATGATGTGGGCGCCAAGAACATCGAGTTCGTCCGGCAATTCCTGGCCGATGAAGGCTATCTGGCGACCAGCGAGGATCTGGGGGGAAACTACGCGCGACGGGTTCTGTTCAAGCCGCATTCCGGACGCGCTTTCGTCAAGCGCCTCGACAGCGATGTGGGCGTGAGCGTGGCGACGCAGGAACTGGCGCTGGCCAAGCGCCGCGTCGTGCTGCCATCCGTGGCGAACGATATCGAGTTGTTTTAGGCGTCCGCGGCGCCGGAAAAGCCGGCGAGGCGAAATATCGCGCCGGATACGGGCGCGGAATTTACGCAATCTAAGGAATGCAAATACCAAGATCGGCCGGTCTCTAAAGGCCGTCCGGCCAACCGAATAGTGGTGCAGGGACCAGATAAGGCCAAAGGCCGTGGTCGTCAGGGAACAAGATATGGAACAGGGAGAATATTCCCTCAGCGAGCGCGAGTTTTCACGGATCAAGGAACGCGTCTACCGGGTGGCCGGCATCGCGCTCAGTGACGCCAAGCGCACTCTCGTCGTTTCCCGGCTCTCCAAGATCGTGCGGGCGCTAGGCCTGCCTGGCTTTGACGCCTATGTCGACTATCTCGAAAAGGGCGCCAGCTCCATCGAGGAGCAGGACTTCGTCAACGCCCTGACCACCAACCTCACGCGGTTTTACCGCGAGGATCATCACTTCGATCATCTGCGCGACTATGTCGGAACGCTGATCAGCACAAAGCCGCGCGGCACCCGTTTGCGCATCTGGTCAGCAGGGTGCTCGACCGGGCCCGAGCCTTATACGATCGGGATGGATCTGCTGGCCGCCTATCCCGAACTCAAGCGCTGGGATTTCAAGATCCTCGGCACCGATATCGATACGGCCGTCCTGGGCAAGGCGGCACGTGGCATTTATCCGGAAAGCGAATTGACCGGGCTGAGCGCCGCGCGCGCCCGACCTTTCGAGCATCTGGGCGATGGCACGGTAAGTGTGCCGGCCGCCGTCCGTGAACTGGTGGCGTTCAAGCAGCTGAACCTGATCACGGACTGGCCCATGAAGGGGCCGTTCGATGCCATTTTCTGCCGCAACGTGGCCATCTATTTCGACAAGCCGACCCAGGGTATGGTGTTCGGCCGCTTCGGCAAGCTCCTGGCGCCGGAAGGCTTCCTCTATATCGGCCATTCGGAAAATCTGGGCTCGGGCGGTGACGGCTTCCGCCTTGTCGGCAAAACCATTTATCAGTCCCGTACAGGGGCCAAGCGAGAAGCAGCATGAGTATCAAGGTCCTTGTCGTCGACGATTCGGCGCTTATCCGCGAGGTTCTGGCCCGCATGCTGACGCGCGATGGGGATATCGACGTGGTTGGAACGGCCACCGACCCCATCGACGCACGCGAAAAGATCAAGCAATTGAACCCCGACGTGGTGACGCTTGATATCGAAATGCCCAATATGAACGGGCTGGCCTTTCTCGAAAAGCTCATGCGCCTGCGCCCGACGCCGGTGGTGATGGTCTCTACCCTCACGACAAAAGGCGCCAGCGAGACGCTGCTCGCGCTGGAACTGGGCGCTGTCGATTTCGTGGCCAAGCCCAGCGCCGAATTTGCCGGTGGCCTCGACGCCTTCGGCGCCAATCTTCGCGAGAAGATCCGCTCTGCATCCCGCACCGATGTGCGGGGCGCGGCCGTCCGCACCGAGGCGCCCAAGGTTGCGGTTCGAACCGCCGCAGCGCCCGAGGGTGCCCTCATCGCCATCGGCGCATCGACCGGCGGCGTGGAGGCCATTCGCGCCGTGCTGACCGGTATGCCGTCGGACTGCCCGCCCGTCGTGATTGCCCAGCACATGCCGCCCGGTTTCACCGCGCGCTTCGCGTCGCGTCTGGATGAATTGTGCACGCTCAAAGTTGTCGAGGCAGAGGACCGCCTCGTGCTTCGACCCGGCCATGCCTATGTGGCTCGCGGTGATTATCATCTGCGGGTCGAGCGATCATCCGGGCAGCTCAAATGTCGTCTCAGCCAGGACGAACTGGCGAGCGGGCATCGCCCGAGCGTGGATGTGCTGTTCGAATCCGTTGCACGTGCCGTCGGCCCCATGGCGGTCGGTGCCATCCTCACCGGCATGGGCCGAGACGGGGCGCGCGGGTTGAAGATGATGCGCGATGCCGGCGCCTATACAGTAGGCCAGAGCCAGGCTTCCGCACTCGTCTACGGCATGCCGCGCGTCGCTTTCGAGGAAGGGGCCGTCGTCGAGCAGGCGCCGCTCGAGCAGATCGCCGCCAAGCTGGCCAATGCCCTCGTCAAAATGCGGTCCGCCGCGTAAATCCAACCTCGAAAATCCGCAAGTCTGGGTTGAGGGAATTGTAACGCTTGCTGCCTAGGATGGCAGCCAGAGTAACGGAGCCAAGGTTCCGGGCGCGTAAAGGGTAAGAAGTCTATGCCAAAAGCAAGCGCTGTCAGCGTTTTGATCGTCGATGACCAGCAGTCGATGCGCGGCATCTGCAAGTACATTCTCAACCAGCTGGGCTTCAAGGATATCATCGAAGCCAAGAGCGGGCGCGATGCGCTGGGCAAGCTCGAGCAGGCCAATGTCGATCTGATTATTTCCGACTGGAACATGGACGATATCGACGGACTGACGCTGCTCAAGGTGATCCGCAAGCATCCGCGCACCCAGGCCATGCCGTTTATCATGGCCACGGGCCGTTCCGACGCCGAGCAGGTCAAGGAAGCCATTTCTGCCGGCGTGAACAATTACATCATCAAGCCGTTCGACGTTTCGACAATGAAAAAGCGCATCGAGGCTGTGATCGGTGCCCTGACCTAGGGCCCACTCTCTTCTACGAATTGTCCAAGGCGCCCTTCCAGGGCGCCTTTTTATTTGCCGGTGTTTCAGGGCAGCAACGGGTAATAAGTAGTTAAACTTAAGTCTATACCTTTTCGGTCAAATAATCCGTCTGCTGCGTTGGTGTTTTGCCGGGAGGGCTAACCTGACGCATTTCGGCATGCGCCGTAAAGCGTGCGGTTTTTGTTTGGGGGGATGAATATGCCTTTGTTGCCGCGGCTCAAGATTGCCCAAAAACTCCCTCTTGCGCTGATGGGGACTGCGCTGATCGTCAGCGCAGGCGTGGGTGTCGCCAGTTACCTCATTGGACAGGCCACCGTGCTCGAGCAGCGCGAGCAGTCGATGCAGGCAGCGCTCCATTCCGGCGCGACAATGATCACCGACTATTATGGCGACGTCGAAGTCGATTTGCGCTTGTTCGTCGAACGGGCGGACACCGTCACCGCGATGAAAAACCTGTATCGCGGCCTCAGCGAGTTGCGCATGGGCATGGGTGACGGGGCCAGCGCGATTCTGCAGAAGGCCTATGTGACGGACAATCCCAATCCAGCCGCGCGAGAGCAACTGGACAGCACCAACGGCCAGGCGGGCACCTATGATGCGCCGCACAAACGTTATCATCCGGGCTTCCGGACCCTGATGAACGAGCGTCGCTATAGCGACGTGCTGCTGCTCAACCTGGCCGGCGACGTCGTCTATTCCGTCGTCAAGAATAGTGATTTTGCCGCCAATGTCGGATCAGGGTCGAACATGGCCAGCTCCGGCCTCGGACAGGCTTTTGCCCTGGGCATGGATCTCGCTCCGAACGCGGCGGCATTTGTCGATTTCACCGATTATGCGCCGGGCGGTCAGGCCCTCAGCTTCATGGCCATGCCGGTCTTCGAGAAGGACAGCCGGCTGGGCGTCATGGTTCTCGCCATATCGCCTGACGCTGTCAGCGAACGCATATCAGCGCTCTCCGGCCTGGGTCGGAACGGCGAGGTGGTGGTGGTGGGAGCAGATGGCCTGCTGCGCACCGAAACGCCGCGCACCGAGGCCGCGGACGTGCTCCGGACCAATCTGACATCAGAGGCGGTTGGCGCTGCGTTGGCGGGCCTCGCCAGCGAAGGGGTCAGCCAGGATTTCCGCAACGAAACGATGCTGGTGCGGGCTCTCAAGGTCAATGTCGGCAATGTGGAATGGGCGATCGTTGCCGCGCAGCCGGAGGCGGAGGCGAACGCACCCGTCACCGACATGCGCAACATGATCTTGGCCATGGCTGCAGCGCTGATGGCAATCGCCGCCCTTGTCGGCTACTTCTTCGCCCGCACGGTCAGTCGCCCAATTTCGCGCCTGACAGAAACCATGCAGGCCCTTGCCGATGGGGACCACGATATTGCGGTGGACGGTACTGGCCGCAGCGACGAGATCGGCGCCATGGCCCGGACCGTGGAAGTCTTCCGCGAAAACGGGCTCAAGGTGACCGAGATGACGGAGGCCGAGGCCGCCCGCATTGTCGCAAACCAGGAAGAACGCGCCGTGATGATGCAGCAATTGCAGCGCGCTTTCGGCGTGGTGGTCGATGCTGCAATTGCCGGGGATTTCCAGCGCCGCGTGGATATGAGCTTCCCCGATGAGGAGCTGAACCGGTTGGCGCGCTCGGTGAACGAGTTGGTAGAGACGGTCGATCGTGGTGTGGGGGAAACCGGCGCGGTCCTTTCGGCCCTGGCCCATACAGACCTGACCCTTCGCGTAGAGGGCGACTATCAGGGTGCCTTCGCGCGTCTGCGGGATGATACCAATGCCGTGGCTGACAAGCTGAGCGAAGTGATCAGCGATCTCCAGCAGACCTCGGGCACGCTGAAGACCGCTACCGGAGAAATCCTTTCCGGCGCCAATGATCTGTCCGAACGCACCACCAAGCAGGCCGCCACCATCGAGGAAACCTCGGCGGCAATGGAGCAGCTTGCGGTGACGGTCATGCAAAACGCCAAGCGCGCCCAGAATGCCAGCGGCACCGCCGAACAGGTGACCCGGTCGGCAGAAGAGGGTGGTCAGGTCATGGCCGACGCCAACACCGCCATGGAGCGGATCACGCAAAGTTCGGCCAAGATTTCCAACATCATCGGGATGATCGACGACATTGCCTTCCAGACCAATTTGCTTGCGCTCAATGCCTCGGTCGAGGCTGCGCGGGCAGGAGAGGCGGGCAAGGGCTTTGCCGTGGTTGCCGTGGAAGTCCGACGCCTGGCGCAGTCCGCTGCGAGCGCATCTGCCGACGTCAAGCAGCTTATCGAACAGAGCGCTGCTGAAGTCAGGGGTGGATCGCGGCTCGTCGCGGAGGCGGCCGGAAAGCTTGAAGCCATGCTTCAGGCCGCGCGCGCCTCTAATGCACAGATGGGCGAAATCGCACGCGAAAGCCGAGAGCAGGCCGCCGCCATCGACGAAGTCAACAGTGCAGTCCGCCAGATGGACGAGATGACCCAGCACAACGCGGCGCTTGTCGAAGAAATGAATGCGGCGATCGAGCAGACGGAGGCCCAGGCCAACAAGCTCGACCGGATCGTGGATGTCTTCACCATCGAGGAGCGATCCAATGGAGCGCTCGGACGAGCCCCCCTCGCGGCCATCGCCTCGGGTGCCCGCGGCCTGCAGAAAAAGCTCAAGAATGGGACCCAGGGCTATTTCGGCCAGGGAAACGCAGTACCAAAGGATGATTGGTCGGAGTTTTGAAACTGGCCCGCTAACGATGGCCGCGGCCGAGAAGACCGATATTGTCCCCTGGCCGCAGAGTGTGACAGCGGGGAATATTGGCAAGGGGCGCATTCCGATTGGACATGTGCGTCGCGAAAAGGATCCAGAGGCCGTGCTCGGCCGTCACGGTAGATAAATGTGAAGTGTGCGACTCCAGGCACATGCGGAATTGTCTGAAGATATGACAACTTCAAAGATCTAGTCTTGAAGTATTACTGAGATAGTCAGTAAATATGCGGAGCAACGATCGCAAAAAAACGTTCGGTTAACCGCTTTTCATTAGGATTCGCGTTCCATGCGCCAGGCCAAAAGGTCTGAGGAAAAGCATGAGAGGGGGAATCTAATGGGAAGATTGGGAAAGGCCTTGGGCAATATTCGCATGACCACGACCATTCTGGTTCTGGTCATGGGTGCGATTATCGCCTCAATCGGCGCGGTCTCGGCGTCGATCTATCTCAACCTGCGTGCGCAGTCGCTGGAGAGCAGCGTTGCGCAGCAGGAGACGAATTTGGGTGTTACCGCAACCATTCTCGAGCGTCGCATCTCTGGCTCCGTGCTGGAATGGAACGAGGATGGCTCGATCGCCAAATTCCAGAGTTGGGCCATCCCGCCCTTCTACGATACCGAAATCATCGATTCCGTCTCCCGCGTCACCCGGCAGGGCGCCGCCATTCTCGTCATGGACCCGGCGAGCGGTGAGTTCGTATCCAAGACCACCAGCGTGATGCGCGAGGACGGTACGCGTCTCGAGGATCTGCGCATTGGCCCTGACAGCGCCGCAGCCTTCCAGGCCCTGTCCAGCGGCCAAACCTATATCGGCCCGATTACGCTGGCAGGCCAGTCCTACTTCACCGCGCTGCAGCCGATCGTCAAGATGAGCGGCGAGGCCATGGGCGCCATTTTTGTCGGCCAGACGCTCAAGAGCGTTGAAGCGGCCGCCAACAGCGCCCTCAGCCTGATCGCGATCGTTGGCCTTGCAGTCACCGTCGTGCTTGGCGCTATAGGCTTTGTGGCGTCCCGCCTTATCACCCGACCCTTGCCGCGCCTCGCGAATGCGATGGAGGCAATCGCCGAGGGCCGGTACGACACCGAAGTCCCCTATACGCAGTTGGGCAACGAAATGGGCGGCATGGCGCGCGCCGTGGAAATCTTCCGACAGAATGGCCAGCGCGTCAGCCAGATGACTGAGGCTGAAGCGGCGCGGATCATTGCCGAGCAGGATGCCCGCCAGCAGATGATGGCGGAATTGCAGAGTGCCTTTGGCGACGTGGTGGACGCAGCCATTGCAGGCGATTTCTCGCGTCAGGTTCCGGCACGCTTCCCGGATGCAGAACTCAACAGTCTGGCCGGCAGCGTCAACAAGCTCGTCGCCACGTTCAATCGCGGCGTCAGCGAGATCGGCGAGGTGCTCGGCGCTCTCGCCGATACCGACCTGACCCATCGCATGGAAGGCGATTACGAGGGTGCGTTTGCCCGACTCAAGGACGATATCAATGCCGTGGCCGACAAGCTGACAGGTGTCGTCGGCCAGTTGCGGCACACGTCCGGTTCGCTCAAGGCGGCGACAGGCGAAATTCTGTCAGGCGCCAACGATCTGTCCGAACGCACGACTAAGCAGGCTGCAACCATCGAAGAAACCTCGGCGGCAATGGAGCAATTGGCGCGCACGGTGATGCAGAACGCAGAGCGGGCCCGCGATGCCAGCGCAAATGCCGCCCAGGTGACGCGGACTGCCGAAGAGGGCGGGGTCGCCATGCAAGAAGCGACGCGGGCCATGGAGCGGATCACACAGTCTTCTGCCAAGATTTCCAATATCATCGGCATGATTGACGATATCGCCTTCCAGACCAATCTGCTCGCCCTCAACGCCTCGGTCGAAGCGGCGCGGGCGGGGGAAGCGGGCAAGGGCTTTGCAGTGGTGGCCGTGGAAGTGCGGCGCCTCGCGCAAAGCGCAGCCACCGCTTCAGCCGACGTCAAGGCACTGATCGAGCAGAGCGCGGGCGAAGTTTCTTCGGGGTCAAAGCTTGTCGACGGAGCTGCCAGCAAGCTGGCCAGCGTACTGGTCGCGATCCGGGAAAACACGCTGTCTCTCGAGGCCATAGCCCGCGATAGCCGTGACCAGTCCGGTGCCATCGACGAAGTCACCGTGGCCGTCCGGCAGATGGACGAAATGACCCAACACAATGCGGCCCTGGTGGAAGAGACCAATGCCGCAATCGAGCAGACGGAAGCCCAGGCGAGTGAGCTTGACCGGATTGTCGATGTGTTCCGGATCTCGGACGGGCGTGAGCGGTCTGCAATGGCCGAGCTGACCCGCCAGGCCGCGCGCCGCAGCCCAGCGCCGGTCTTCAAATCGCAAGGCAATGCCGCCATTGCCGCGGATTGGGACGAGTTCTAGCAGGCTGTTTCTGTCCGAATGAGGATCTGTCAAGGGGGCGCATGCGCCCCCTTGCGCATTTTCCCAGTCCGGGGGTCTGCGTGCTTTACCGGAGCTTAAGGTCGGGCGTGATCAGCTTGCTTCCGCAGGAAAAGGGATGGGATGCAACTTGGCGACAAGTCTGCGGGAGGCATCCAGGCAAGCGGTCATCCGCCTCCTTTTGTTCGGCGGAGCGTGGGTCATACAAATCTGGGCCCAGGGGGCAGTGAATAATTATGAAATTTTCTGATCTATCCATTCGGACGAAGCTGGTGGCGGGAGCTGGCATCCTGTTCGCGGCAAGCCTTGCCGCGGTGGTTCTGGGCGGCACATCATTGATGTACGACACCGCCAGCGAGGAGGCCGAGGAGCGGGCGCGGGCGTTGATGACGTCCTACGCGCAGATGACGGCCGGGGAACTCGGTTCGATCATCAACCTCACGCAGGGCGTAGCATCGGCGCTTGAGGGCTCTATTGCCCAAGGCGAGGTGGATCGAGACGAGCTGGGCCAGATGGTCATCTCCGTCCTCGGGAACCGCCCTTCGCTCACCGGCATGACGCTTGCCTTTGACCCCAATGCCCTCGACGGTCTCGACGACCTTTACCTCGGGCACGCCTATTCCGACGCATCTGGGCGTTTCGTTCCCTATTTTACCAATGGCGCCAATGGCGTAGACACGCAATTGCTCGACATGTCGCCCGAAAACGGCACGGAGAGCTGGTATGACCTGCCCATGCGGGAAAACCGGGATGTGCTGACGCCACCCTATGCCTACCCGATCGATGGCAAGACTGTCCTGCTCACCACGGTGAGCGTCGTCGTGCACAGGAACAACCAGCCTGCGGGTATCCTCACCTCGGACATCAGCCTCGAGACGATCGGGGGAATGATCAGTGCCATGAAACCGTTCGGCGACGGCCGGGTCATGCTGGTCAGCCACGACAATCAATGGGTTGCCCATTGGGATCCCGCCCAAATGGGCCAGGCCATGCCTGCCGAATTTGCATCGGGACTGCTGGACGAAAGGCTGCTGATGAAGGGCATGACCTATGTCGATCCAGAGGGCGTCGAGCAGTTTGTCATCACCACCCGCGTCCAGTTCCCCGGGGTCGCCGAGCAGTGGTCAATGATCATGGAGGTGCCATCGGCGACCATATATGCGGGGATCGATCGCATGCGTTCGCTGGCCATGGCGGCCTCTGGCGTCCTGCTTGCAATGGCACTGGTGCTCGTCTGGCTTGGGGCAGGCCTTTTGGCAAAGCCCATTGTGCGGATGACGGCGGTCATGCGCGAGCTGGCGCAGGGCAAATACGACATCGATGTGCCTAATCAGTCCGGCAAGGATGAGATCGGCGACATGGCCCGGGCCGTTGAGGTGTTTCGCGAAAACGGCCTCAAAATCAGCCAGATGACCGAGGCCGAGGCTGCTCGAATCGTTCGCGACGAGCAACAGCGTCGGGCGATGATGACCGATCTGCAGGCCGCTTTCGGCGAAGTGGTGGACGCGGCGATTGACGGCGATTTCTCCAAGCGCGTGCATGCCCAGTTCCCCGATCCCGAGCTCAACAGTCTGGCAGGGGGGATCAACTCGCTGGTGGAGACCGTCGACCGTGGCATTGCGGAAACCGGAACCGTCCTCGGCGCATTGGCGCGCACCGACCTGACCGTGCGGATGACGGGTGACTATCGCGGGGCTTTCGCCAAGCTCAAGAACGACGCAAACGGCGTGGCCGATACGCTGAGCGAGGTGGTCAACCAGCTCAAGAGCACATCCTCTTCGATCAAGACGGCGACGGGCGAAATCCTCTCCGGTGCCAATGACCTGTCGGAGCGGACGACGCGGCAGGCGGCGACCATCGAGGAAACTTCGGCGGCCATGGAGCAGTTGGCACAGACGGTCATCCAGAACGCCGAAAGGGCGCGCGATGCCAATAACGACGCCCAATTGGTCAGTCGCACCGCAGAAGCGGGCGGCGAGGTGATGTCCCGCGCCACACTGGCCATGGAGCAGATCTCAACCTCTTCGGCCAAGATCTCCAACATTATCGGGCTGATTGACGACATCGCGTTCCAGACCAATCTGCTGGCGCTCAACGCCTCGGTCGAGGCGGCCCGCGCCGGCGACGCCGGCAAGGGGTTTGCGGTGGTGGCTGTCGAAGTGCGGCGCCTGGCCCAATCGGCCGCACAGGCGTCGTCGGACGTAAAAGTGCTGATCGAGGCTTCGGCCGGCGAAGTCAGCGCCGGCACCCGCCTCGTGGAAGAAGCGGCCAGCAAGCTTGCTGCCATGGTCGAGGCCGCGAAGTCCAATTCGCTGCTGATGGAGAGCATGGCGCGTGACAGCCGTGAGCAGGCGGCTGCCATCGAGGAAGTCACCGTCGCCGTCCGGCAGATGGATGAGATGACCCAACACAATGCAGCGCTGGTCGAACAGACCAATGCGGCCATCGAGCAGACGGAGGCACAGGCGAGCGAACTCGATCGCGTGGTGGCCGTGTTCCGCACCGATGGAAGGGATGGCGCTGCATCGATGGTGAAGGCCCAGCTCGCAGCCCGTCGGCCCGCGGTGCGTCCTTCCGCGGCCCAGGCTTATCTCAGCCACGGCAACGCTGCTGTGGCCGCCGATTGGGACGAGTTCTAAGAAGAGATCATCTCGGGGGCTGAGGGCATTTCTGCGCCTCAGCCCCTTTGGGAGGAGTAGGGGGGCCCGCCGCCTGAAGCGACGCCTCAAGATCGGACAAGACTCGTTAAACTCGACACAATTGTTGCATCTGTATTTTTACGTTTTTCTCGACAGTGGCGTGGATGCTTGGTTCGATCCCGATGTTTGAGTGTTCAATTTCCCGCATGCTTTGTTAGTATCCGTTATTATTGGTTCGTTAAGTCTTTGTTAGCCACGAACGTACAGCCTGACTGTGCACGGCCTTATGCGGATGGCCGGAGAGGGGCAACATCATGTGGGCACGAGCGTTCGGCGGATCTCAGCACGAGTTGAAGGCCAAGCTGGCGGCCATGATGCGCAGTCAAGCCGTCATCGAATTCGATCTCGACGGTAACATCCTCTGGGCCAACGATAACTTCCTCGAGGCCATGGGCTACGACCTCACCGAGATCGTCGCCAAGCACCATTCCCTGTTCTGTGATCCTGCCCATGTCCAGAGTAGCGAATACCGGCAATTCTGGCAGGAGCTTCGCCAGGGTCATTTTCACTCGCAGGTCTATCGCCGGATAGCCAAGGGCGGGCGTGAGGTCTGGATCCAGGCCAGTTACAATCCTGTGCTCGATGCGCGTGGCAGGCCGTCCAAAGTCATCAAGTTCGCAACTGATGTCACCAGTCAGGTATTGACCGCTGCCGACCACGCGGCCCAGGTCGCCGCCATTTCGCGTGTTCAGGCGGTGATTGCCTTTAATCTTGATGCCAGCGTCATAACGGCCAATGACAATTTTCTCGCAACGGTGGGCTACCAGCTGGATGAAATCATCGGCAGGCCGCATGCCATGTTCTGCGACCCTGCCTACGCGGCGAGTGCCGACTACCGGATGTTCTGGGACAAGCTGCGCGCTGGGGAATATGTGGCGGCGGAGTTTCAGCGCTTCGGCAAGGGCGGTCGGGAAATCTGGATCCAGGCCTCCTATAATCCCATTTTTGATGCCAACGGGCGGGTGATCAAGGTGGTCAAATTCGCCACCGATATCACCGAGCGCAAGCGGGCGGAGGGCATTCTGTCATTGCTCACGCAAAGTCTCGACCGCATGGCCGAGGGGGATCTGGGTGGGCGTATCGACACGGGCTTCACCGGGCAATACGAGCAATTGCGCCAGGCCTTCAACCAGTCGCTCGAGCGGCTGGACGATATTGTCAGCGGACTGAGGGAAACCTCCGGGTCGCTCAAGATCGCCACCGCTGAAATCCTCACCGGTGCCAATGATCTTTCCCAGCGCACAACGCGCCAGGCAGCCACG
Organism: Devosia sp. FJ2-5-3; assembly: GCF_029201545.1. Classification (NCBI taxonomy): domain Bacteria; kingdom Pseudomonadati; phylum Pseudomonadota; class Alphaproteobacteria; order Hyphomicrobiales; family Devosiaceae; genus Devosia; species Devosia sp. FJ2-5-3. The sequence continues at coordinate 467,633 of NZ_CP104007.1, forward strand.
ATCGAGGAAACGTCCGCCGCGGTCGAGCAATTGGCAAGCACGGTGGCGGACAATGCCCGCCGCGCCGGGACGGCAAACGACAAGGCGCGCCAACTGGCCAGCAATGCGGCGGACGGCGGGGCGGTGATGGGATCTGCAACGCAGGCCATGTCCGCCATCGAGACCTCGTCGGCCAAGATTTCCAACATCATCGGACTGATCGACGATATCGCCTTCCAGACAAATCTGCTTGCCCTCAATGCATCGGTGGAAGCGGCCAGGGCGGGGGATGCGGGCAAGGGTTTCGCCGTGGTGGCCGTGGAGGTGCGGCGGCTCGCACAATCGGCCGCCCAGGCCTCCGCGGAGGTCAAGGTGCTTATCGAGGCGAGCGCGGATGAGGTGCGCAATGGAGCGCAGCTGGTCGGTCAAGCCGCGCACAAGCTGGGCGAGATTCTGGATGGGGCCGGAGAGAGCTCGACCCTAATCGAGGAAATCGCCCGCGCCAATCGCGAGCAGGCCAGCGCCCTTGATGAAGTTGCTGTCGCAGTTCGGCAGATGGACGAAATGACCCAGCACAATGCGGCGCTGGTAGAAGAGACCAACGCAGCCATAGAACAGACAGAGGCTCAGGCGACCAAGCTCGACCAGATCGTCGATGTCTTTCGCCAGGCCGATGCGACGGCGGGCCGCCGGGGCCATCGAACGCCGGTTCTCAGGGTGGCTGGGTAGGCGCGAGAGCGCTGGCCCTGCCGAATAGACGCAGTGTTAACCACAGCCGAATAGAGATAGGGAAAGTTTGGTCCGGGGGGCAGTGCCGCCCGTGGACGGGATCAGCTGACTTAGACTTTGTGCCCTTCCGGAACGGACCATGACTGCACTTTCTCAAAACGATCTTCAGACCCGCCTCGATTTCGTCGGTCTGGATGAGGTCGCTCGCCATCGTCTCTCCGCGGCCAGCGCCAGCATCAAGTCCCATCTCGAACCGGCGCTGGACAGGTTCTATTCGAAACTGAAGGAAGAGCCGGCGGTTGCCGGTTTTTTCAGCAGCGAAAGCCAGGTCGGCAGGGCACAGTCCAAGCAGGTCGGCCACTGGCAGGCGATCGCCGAGGGCCGGCTCGACGACGACTACTTCGCCGCAAGCACCAAGGTCGGCCTCGTGCACGCGCGCATTGGGCTTGAGCCACGCTGGCATATCGGCGGCTACAGCCTGATCATGGAAACGCTGGTCCGCGGCCTGATGGCTGACGGGGTTGCCGAGATTCTCACACCCAAAAAGGGCGCCTTCGGCCGCTCGGTGCCGCCCAGTTCGGCCGAGATCGAGACGAAGATGGCCGCGTTCTCGGAGACGCTGATCAGCGTCCTCAAGACCATCATGCTCGATGTCGACATTGGCGTGTCCGCCTATTTCGCCAAGGTCAGCCAAGAGACTGAAGCGGCCAGTGCCGGCGCTCGGGCCAAGATCCAGCAGGCCGTTTCGGCGACCGGTTCCGTGCTCCAGGACGTGGCCCGCGGCGATTTGCGTTCACGCGTCGAAGAGAATCTTGACCCAGAATTCGAGCAGATCAAGCACGATACCAATGCGGTGGCCGAGCGCCTGACCACCATTGTTTCGCAGCTCCAACAAACCTCCCGCTCCATCAAGGTCGCCAGCACGGAAATTCTTTCCGGCGTCAACGATCTGGCGGACCGCACCACGCGCCAGGCTGCGACGATCGAGCAGACCACCGCATCAATCGAGCAATTGGCGAGCGCTGTCGATGACAATGCCGGCCGCGCTGCCACGGCCAGCGAGAAGGCTCAGAACGTGGCGCGAAACGCTACAAGTGGCGGGGAAGCGATGGAGGCGGCCAACGAGGCGATGACCGCTATCGAAACCTCGTCTGCCAAGATTTCGAACATTATCGGCCTGATCGACGATATCGCATTCCAGACCAACCTCCTGGCCCTCAATGCTTCGGTCGAGGCGGCGCGCGCAGGCGACGCCGGCAAGGGTTTTGCCGTGGTGGCGGTCGAAGTTCGCCGCCTCGCCCAGAGCGCTGCGAATGCGTCCTCGGAAGTCAAGAAACTGATCGAAGCGAGCGCGTCCGAAGTGCGCAAGGGCGCCCAATTGGTGTCGCGCGCATCGGAAGTGTTGCTGGACATTCTGGGTGGCGCGCGCGAAAGCGCCGTTTTGATCGACAGCATTGCACAGGCAAGCCGAAACCAGGCGCTGTCGCTCGGGGAGGTCAAAGTTGCGGTGCGTCAGATGGACGAGATGACCCAGCACAATGCTGCACTGGTCGAGGAGACCAACGCCGCCATCGAACAGACCGATGGACAGGTCGGCCAGCTCGACAGGATCGTCGACGTGTTCCAGATTTCTGGGCAAGATAGGATCGGGACGAGCCAGCGTCCCGCGACCCGTCCGGCGGAAGCGCGCGGCCTGCGCACGGTCAATGGCGGCATCTCGTCGGATTGGAACGAATTCTAGGGTCACGCCGGCCAGGGAGAACAGCAATGGCCCATATCGGCCTTGTGGCTCATGACGAGAAGAAGGACGATCTCTGCGCGTGGGCGGAGCGGCATAAGCTCAAGCTTGGCCAGCACCAATTGTGGGGCACCGGCACGACCGGAAGTCGCATCACCGCGGCTACGGGACTGCAGGTGACACTGCTCAAGAGTGGCCCGCTCGGCGGTGACCAGCAATTGGGCGCCATGATCTGCGAGGGGCGGTTGGATATGCTGATCTTCTTTATCGATCCGCTCTCTGCCCAGCCCCATGACGTCGACATCAAGGCGCTGACCCGGCTGGCCACGCTCTACGACGTGCCGTTCGCCAATAACAAATCCACAGCGGACGCGGTTTTGGCTTCCATTTGACGCACCTCCGGTTGACCGCTTCGCCTGCTTGTGAACAGATGCCGCCAAAATGTCCGGACCAACCGGGCGCCATGGTATCTTCAGGAAACTCGGGGCGGACCGGTGTCGACCGACTTGGTTATTGACGTTCGCAACGTCACAAAACGCTTTGGCGGGCTTTTGGCCGTCAATAATTGCTCTCTGTCCGTCAGGCGGGGCTCGATCACCGGATTGATTGGGCCCAATGGCGCCGGCAAGTCGACACTGTTCAATATGGTGGCCGGCAATATTGTGCCCGACGGCGGACACGTAATCTTTGACGGTCAGGACGTTACGGGCCTGCCGCCACACAGTCTTTTCCGCATCGGCATGTTGCGGACCTTCCAGATCGCGCACGAATTTTCGCAGATGACGGCGCTCGAAAACCTGATGATGGTGCCGGGCGACCAGCCCGGGGAGCGCCTGCTCGATACCTGGTTCCGGCCGGGACTCGTGCGCAGCCGGGAAACCGAAGTGCGCAAGAAGGCGCTCGACGTCATCGATTTCCTCAAGCTTGGCCACGTGCGCAATGAGCTGGCCGGCAATCTTTCGGGCGGACAGAAAAAGCTGCTCGAGCTCGGTCGCACCATGATGGTCGATGCCAAGGTCGTGTTGCTGGATGAGGTCGCCGCCGGCGTCAACAAGAGCCTGCTCAATGATCTGGCCAGCAATATCGAGCGGATGAACAAGGAACTGGGCTATACGTTCTTCGTCATCGAGCACGACATGGACCTGATCGGCAGGCTCTGCGATCCGGTCATCGTCATGGCGCAGGGCGAAAAGATCGCCGAGGGGCCCATGGCCGAAATCCGCGCCAATCCCGCTATCGTCGAAGCCTATTTCGGCTCGCCGGCCGAGGTCGCATAAACAATGGCATTGATCGAACTCAAGCATGTGGTCGGCGGATATGGTGGCGCCCCGATCTTGAATGGCGTCAACATTGCCATCGACAAGAGCGATATCGGCGTCATTGTCGGGCCCAATGGCGCTGGCAAATCGACGACGCTGAAAGCCATTTTCGGGCTTTTGAAAGTCACTGGCGGCACGATCGAATTCGGCGGCGAGAACATCGCCAATTCGCTCCCCGACAAGCTGGTGCCCAAGGGCCTCAGCTTCGTGCCGCAGGAGAAGAACGTCTTCACCTCGATGACTGTCGAAGAAAATCTCGAGATGGGCGCGTTTACCCGTACCGACGATTTCTCCGGGACCATGAACTGGGTCTACGAGATGTTTCCGGTCTTGGCTGAAAAGCGGCGCCAACCGGCGGGTGAGCTCTCGGGCGGACAGCGCCAGATGGTGGCCATGGGCCGCGCCCTGATGAGCAAACCGACCCTCCTGATGCTCGACGAGCCCTCTGCAGGGCTGTCTCCGCGCTACGTCATCGAGATCTTCGAGACCATTGTTCGCGTCAACAAGGAGGGCGTGGGTATTTTGATGGTCGAGCAGAATGCGCGCCAGGCCCTTGCCTTTGCCTCCAAAGGCTTCGTGCTGGCCCAGGGCCAGAACCGTTTCACCGGCACCGGGCAGGAATTGATCGACGATCCTGAAGTGGCCAAGAGTTTCCTGGGGGGCTAGGGCTTGGACGAGCTTATTTTCTTTATCAACCGCGTGCTGATCTCAGGCACGGTGCTGGGGTCGATCTATGCGCTGGGTGCCATCGGCATCACGCTGATCTTCGGCATTCTGCGCTTTGCCCATTTCGCCCATGGCGACATGATGACCATGGGAGCCTTTATCGCCTTCGTGCTCGCGACTGCACTCGCCGCATCCGGCATTATCCTGCCACTGCCCATGGCGTTCGTGGTGTTGCCCGTCGCGATGATTATCACGGCGCTCCTCGCACTCGGGATCGACAAAGGCTTTTATGCGCCACTGCGCGCCCGTGGCGCCAAGCCGGTCACACTTCTGATTGCCTCCATCGGCGTGACCCTGATGATGCAGGGGCTTTTACGCCTGATTTTCGGGTCCGGCACGAAATCGATCTATGTCGCCGGGGAGTCCAAGGACATTTTCCGCATCGACATGAGCTGGGCCGGCGGCAGTCGCCCCATTTCCATCACCGAGCCGCAGCTGATCATGTTCGTGGTTACCGCGCTGATCGTCGTAGCTCTTCATATCTTCCTGACCCGCTCACGGCTGGGCAAGGCCATGCGCGCCATGGCGGACAATGCGGCGCTGGCGCAGGTTTCGGGCATCAATACAGCGCTGGTCGTGCGTGTGACCTGGATCATTGCCGGTGCACTGGCCTGCGTGGCCGGCACCATGCTGGCGCTCGACGTGGCGCTGATGCCGGACCTCGCCTTCAACATCGTCTTGCCGATCTTCGCGGCGGCCATCGTGGGCGGCCTCGGCCATGCCTATGGCGCCATTGTCGGCGGGTTCCTCATCGCCTTTGCCGAAACGCTGGCGGTTTTCAACTGGACCGCGGTGCTGCGCCCGCTCAATGCCATCTTGCCCGAAGGCATGGCCCTGCCGGCAAATCTGGCGCTCGTTCCGACCGAATACAAGCTGACCGTCGCCTTCGTCATCCTCGTGGTCACGCTTCTCGTCCGGCCCACCGGTATCTTCAAGGGAGCCTCGACATGAGCCTGGCCTCTTCCATTGCGACCAGCCTGCAGAGCCCGCTTCGGCGGGGCATAGCGCTGTTTGTCGCCATGTTCGTGATCATTGTCATCACGGGCATGGTTCAGGGCGGCGCCTCGATCCTGCTGATCCTGACCCAGGCGACGGCCTTTGCGCTGATCGCACTGGGGCTCAATATCCAGTGGGGTTATGGCGGGCTGTTCAACTTCGCCATCATGGGCTTCCTCATGGTGGGTGGGGCTTCGACCGTCTTCCTATCCTATCCGGTCAACCCGGCCTTCTGGGCCAGCGAAGGGCCGATGATGCTGGGGCGGGTGCTGATCGCCTTCATCTTCGGGCTGCTCCTCGTCATGGCTGCCCGCAAGAGCGACCGCATCGGCATTACCGACAAGGCCCGCACGGCGCTGGTCGTGCTCGCCTGGTTCGTCGCCTATGTCATCTATCGCAGCCAGATCGACCCGGCCGCCGCCTATATCGAATCCACTGCCGGCTTTGTCGGCGGACTGGGCCTCAATCCCGTGCTCGGCTGGGCCTTTGGCGGTCTCGTCTCGGCCGTCATTGCCTTTTACATCGGCCGGATCAGCCTTGGCCTCCGTACCGACTATCTCGCCATTGCCACGATCGGCATTTCCGAGATCCTGCGGGCCCTGATCAAGAACATGGACTGGCTGACGCGCGGCACCATGACCGTGTCGCCCATGCCCTGGCCAACACCGCTGCCGCAGCATTTGCAGGCGATGGGCTTTTCGATTCCCGAGAGCTTCATCTATGCGCGCCTCGGTTTCCTCGTCCTCTCCGTCATCATCCTGGTTGTGGCATTCCTCATCGTCCAGCGGGCTTATGGCGGGCCTTGGGGCCGGATGATGCGCGCCATTCGCGACAATCACATCGCTGCCGGCTCCATGGGCAAGGACGTCACCGGACGTCAGCTCGAGCTCTTTATCTTCGGCTCGATCCTGATGGGTATCGGCGGGGCCATGCTGGCCACCTTCTCGCAGATATTCGACCCCTCCGGCTACCAGCCGATCAACCACACCTTCATGATCTGGGTGATGGTGATTGTTGGCGGCGCAGGCAATAATTGGGGCGTCGTGCTGGGCGCATTCCTCATCTATATCGTCTGGATCATTTCCGATCCGCTGGCGCAGCTGATCTTCCTCAACCTCTCGCAATTGACCAGTAATCTCGGCTGGGGTGCGATCCCCGAGATCGACAGTCGTGCCCTGCAGATGCGCGTCTTTGTCCTCGGCGTGGTCATCACCATCGCCCTGCGCTATGCCCCCAAGGGGTTGATCCCCGAAGTGGTCAAGCGCGGCTAGGCGGTTTCGCCTTACGGCGTTTTCCCAGTATCACCACCCGGTCCATCCGGGTGGTGCACCGTCCTGCTGCGATGGGATGCCGGCCTAAAACCAGAGATACGAGCCCGAGGCGTCGAAGACAGCATGCCTCAGCGCCGTGCCGTCACCCAGAGCCATTCTGTCGGCTTGCCGTCATAGCCTCCACCCATGTGTGTGCTCAGGGACAGGTCGGCCCAGGCGGCGGCATCGCGGAAATGGGCCACCAGCGTCTCGGCATCGGGATAGTTGTAGTAGCGGCCGAACATGTCGCGCCCCTCGCCCGAGCCTGACTTGAAACTGGCGACCACAAGGCCACCGGTTCGCAGCGCTCGATGGATGCGGGTGAGGTCAGCGGTCAGCTCATGTGCGGGTGCATGCAGCAGGCTGGCGCTGGCCCAGACCCCGTCATAGGCCTGGTCCTCCTCGAGCTGATCGAACCGCATGATGCGCACCGTTCGTCCGAGCAGACGTTCGGCCTCTGCGGCCAACTCGGGCGAGCCATCGCTGGGGTGCACATCATGGCCCCGTGAGAGCAGATAGGCCGCGTCCTTGCCGCTCCCCGTGCCCAGTTCCAGCACAGCGGACCCGGGGGGCAGGGCATCGGCAAAAGCGACGAGCTGTTCCGAGGGCAAGCCGCTCGCATGCCGAACATAGGTCGCGGCATTTTCGGCGTAGAATCTGAGCGTGTCGTCGTCGGCCATCGCACCCTCCTGAAAATGAAAACGGCCCGGGATCGCTCCCGGGCCGCTGTTTTGGTCTGTGGGACCGGCGCGTGATCAGTCGATCAGGCCCTTGTTCACCACGGCGCCGCCTTCGACGACGAAGTAGTTGATGGCGCCGGCGACGTCGCCGACGTCATCGAACTCGACGGTGCCCGAAGCGCCTTCGTAGTTGATGTCGGTACCGGCAGCGATCAGTTCCTTGGCCTTGGACCATTCGCCCGGCAGGATGGTTTCGCCGGGAGCGTTGGACACTTCGCGCAGAGCGGCGGAGATGCCGTCGCGATCAGCCGAGCCGGACTTCTCGATGGCCAGAGCCAAGAGGAACACGGCATCGTATGAGTTGGTCACATAGGTGCCATTGGCGTCCTGGCCGGCGGCAGCAGTAAGGGCGACGAGCGCGTCGAAAGCCGGACCTGCAGCGGGAGCCGCCTGGGTCAGGATCATGCCTTCGAGGTCGGCACCGTTGCGCGAAGCGAGCAGGGCTTCACCGGCCATGCCGTCGCCACCGACGAAGAGGTCGAACGAACCGGCTTCGACAGCCTGGTTGAGGATGGCGCCGCCGCCGGCGTTTTCGTAGCCGTAGATCACCAGGGTGGTGGCGCCAGCAGCTTCGATCTGGCCGATTTCCGGACGGTAGTCAGCCTTGCCGTCTTCATGGGCAACGCTGGCAAGCACGGTGCCGCCATTGGCCTTGAAGGCTTCCTCGAAAGCGCCGGCCAGGCCCGAACCGTAGTCGTTGTTGACATAGGTCACGCCGACTTCGGTGACGCCCTGGGCGATCAGCAGTTCAGCGGCCTTGACGCCCTGGATGCTGTCGGGAACCACGTCGCGGAACACGAGATCGTTGTCAGCGAGTTCGGCAACGGCCGGAGCGGTCGAAGCGGGCGAGATCATGACGACGTTGCCAGGAATGGCCGAGCCATTGGCACCGGCAATGGTTGCGCCCGAGCAATAACCGCCAAAGATGGCGATGACATTTTCGGCATTGACCAGACGGTCGGCGGCCGGACCGGCTGCACCGCCGTCACAGGCCGAGTCGGCAAGCACCGAAGCCAGGGTCTGGCCGTCGAGAATGCCGCCCTGGTCGTTGACATTGGCGATGGCCAGATTGCCGGCATCGACCATGCCCGGAGCAAAGCCGGCGATCGGACCGGTCACGTCGGCGAGAAAGCCGATCTTGACTTCCTGAGCAAGGGCCGGGGCCGCCAGGCCAAGGGTTGCGGCGGCGACAGCCAGGGTCAGGGTATTCTTGAAATTGCGCATAGACGTCCCTCTGCTTGCGTTGCCTGCCGGGCGGCTTGAAGGCCCGCTCTTGCGACCGGCAACGGAATGTGGAGGCGCGACCCGCGCCTCTCTGGACCGGACTGTTGCACATTCTGCGACTAAAAGTCACCGGGGTTTGCGCGACAATTCCGCAAGCCGTTTCGGTTGCTTAACACAGGTGGTTTGCGCATAGACTGAGCCGGTTACGGAAGGGATCAGCATGCGGCTTGTGCGGTGGACTTATCTCGGCGCGATGTTGGCTTTGGCCGGCCAGCCCGCCATGGCCCAGTTCACAATTCTCGATGACCGGCCGGCCGGGGCAGGCGCCAACGCGGCCGAGCAGGAGGCGCCGCTTCCCTGTGGCACCCAGCCAATTGCCATCGCCCGCATGAGCTGGCCCTCGGCGGCTCTTCTTGCGGAAATCCACGCAAGGCTACTGGCCAGCGAATATGGCTGCGAGGTGCGTGTCACTCCCGGCGACATGCCGGCGACGACATCGTCCATGGGCTCGTCAGGCCAGCCGGCCGTGGCGCCGGAAATGTGGGTAACGCGCATCGCCGATGTGTGGAACGGCGCGATAGAGGCGCAGATGGTGCGCAGCGCGGCCCCCACCTATGTCGAAACCACCTTCGAGGGCTGGTTCATGCCGGGCTATTCGGTGACGGGGGCGGTGCCATCGGCGGCAGGATTGGCCGGTTCGCTTCCGGCTGAAGGAACCGGCGAGCGTACGCGGTTCATTTCCTGCCCTGCCGACTGGGCCTGTGCGCTGATCAACCGCAATTTGCTCAAGGCGTATGGTCTGGAGCAAAGGGTGGAGGTGATCGAGCCGGCGAACCGGTTCGAGATGGACACGCTGATCGGCGAGGCGGTCAACCGGCGCGACGTTTTCTTTTTCTACTACTGGCAGCCCAATGCGGTGCTCGAACAGCTCGATTTCGTGGCGCTCGACATGGGAGCGTTCGACGAAGAGGCGGCCAAGTGCCTGGCGCGCCAGAATTGCGTCGACCCCAGGCCCAGCGCCTATCCCAGCGAGATGGTGGTGGTGGCGCTCAGTGACTGGGTGTTTTCGGAGGCGCCGCAGGTCGCAAGTTATTTCCAGCGCTCCAGCCTTCCCCTTTCCGAGATGAACGCATTGCTCGCCCAGACGAGCGAGCCGGGCGCCACGATCGAGAGCGTTGCCGACCAGTTCGTGGCGACGCGGCGCGATATCTGGAGCAAATGGGTCGCGGAACCACAGTGATCGGCGGGAGTCGGGCGGTTCCTGATGAGAAAAATTCTTGCCGTACTGCGGCCCAAAACGGCAAAATGGCGCCAGGACACAAGTTTATTGCCCTATTTTCGACCCCGCCACAGCGCTTTACGCCGCGACTTTGGTCGCAAGCTGGATGTCGTAGTTGCATGCGGGGCGAGCGGGTGGATATAAACGTGGCCGGAAGTCTGTCGGACCGCGGTGGGGAGTAGCACCTTGGACTTGAAGCGTATCAATGAACATGTCAGCGTTTCCGGGCAAATTCAGCCCGAGGACGTCGCAACGCTCAAATCCCTCGGTTTTGTCGCCATCGTCAATAACCGGCCGGACGGGGAATCTCCCGATCAACCGGCAGGCGCCGAAATCGAAGCGGCTGCCGAGGCTGCCGGACTTGCCTATCACGCCATTCCGCTGGGACGGGAAGGGGTCAATCCCGACCTGGTCGAGCGGACACGGGCCGTCATCGAGGGGAGCGATGGCCCGGTTTTCTGCTTTTGTCGTTCGGGTACGCGCTCGACCACGCTGTGGGCGTTGAGCCAGGCTGGCCAGGCGGAGGCCAAGGACATCATCTCGCAGGCGGCCGAGGCCGGCTACGACATGAGCCATCTGGCCGGCTATCTCGGCCGAAACTGAATATTATCAAAGTGACGCCTGGACGCGCAGTCGTACCAGAAGTCGGACTCTGTGCTGAGCCGGACCGCATGAACGGTCCTCCACCCCTCCCGCTCGGAAATACAATCGATGCCAATCAAGAAAATCCTCGTCGCCAATCGCAGCGAGATCGCCATTCGCGTGTTTCGGGCGGCCAATGAGCTCGGGCTGAAGACCGTTGCGGTCTATGCCGAAGAAGACAAATTGGCCCTGCACCGGTTCAAAGCCGACGAGGCCTATCTGATCGGCAAGGGCCTGGGGCCCGTCGAAGCCTATCTGCAGATCGAGGAATATATCCGGATTGCCCGCATTTCGGGCGCCGATGCCATCCACCCCGGCTATGGGCTGCTGTCCGAGAGCCCGGAATTCGTCGACGCCTGCGAGGATGCGGGGATCACCTTTATCGGCCCGCGGGCGCAAACCATGCGCGACCTCGGCAACAAGGTTGCCGCGCGCAACATGGCGATCGCATCCAAGGTTCCGGTGGTTCCGGCCACCGATGCGCTTCCCGACGACCCCGAAGCGATCAAGCGCCTCGCCGCCGAAATCGGCTATCCACTGATGCTCAAGGCCTCCTGGGGTGGCGGCGGGCGCGGCATGCGCCGGATCATGGACGAAAAAAGCCTGATCGCCGAGGTTTCGGAAGGCAAGCGCGAGGCCAAGGCGGCGTTCGGCAAGGACGAAATGTATCTCGAAAAGCTGATCGAGCGCGCCCGCCATGTGGAAGTGCAGCTGATCGGCGATGATCACGGCAATCTCGTGCATCTTTACGAGCGCGACTGCTCGGTGCAGCGTCGTAACCAGAAAGTGGTCGAGCGTGCGCCTGCGCCCTACCTTTCCGATGCGGTGCGCAAGGACCTGACCGACGCGGCCGTGCGCCTGGGCAATGCCGCCAATTATCGCGGCGCCGGCACGGTCGAATTCCTGATGGATGCAGACACCGACAAGTTCTACTTCATCGAAGTCAACCCGCGCATCCAGGTCGAGCACACCGTCACCGAAGAGGTGACCGGCATCGATATCGTTAAGGCGCAGATCCATCTGCTCGATGGCGCCGTGATCGGAACGCCCGAATCAGGTGTGCCGCTGCAGCAGGACATCCGCCTCAACGGCAACGCCATCCAGTGCCGCGTGACCACGGAAGACCCCGAGCACAATTTCATTCCGGACTATGGTCGCATCACCGCCTATCGCGGCGCGACCGGGTTTGGCGTGCGTCTCGACGGGGGCACGGCCTATGCCGGCGCCATCATCACACGCTATTACGATCCGCTGCTGGAAAAGGTCACGTGCTGGGCGCCGAGCGCCGACGAGGCCATTGCCCGGATGCACCGCGCGCTCCGCGAATTCCGCATCCGCGGGGTCTCGACCAATCTGGCCTTCCTCGAAAACATCATCACCCATCCCGATTTCGTCGAGAACCGCTATACGACGCGCTTTATCGATACGACGCCGGATTTGTTCAACTTCAAGCCGCGCAAGGACAGGGCTACCAAGCTGCTGTCCTATATTGCCGACGTGACGGTGAACGGGCATCCCGAAGTGCGCGACCGACCGCGCCCGCCTGCAGGTGCAGCAGCCCCGATCGTGCCGGAATTCGCTCCCCTTGCTGCCATCGAGGGCAGCCGGCAGATTCTGGACCGAGACGGGCCGGTGGCTCTTGCCAATTGGATGAAGGCACAGAGCCGTGTGCTCTTTACCGACACGACCATGCGCGACGCGCATCAGAGCCTGCTCGCCACCCGGATGCGCAGCTTCGACATCACCCAGATTGCCCAGGCTTATTCGCGCGGCCTGCCCAATCTCTTTAGCCTTGAATGCTGGGGCGGGGCGACCTTCGACGTCTCGATGCGCTTCCTCAACGAGGATCCCTGGGAGCGTCTGAGCAAGGTGCGCGCCAGCGCGCCAAACATTCTCACCCAGATGCTGCTGCGCGGCAGCAATGGCGTCGGCTATACGAATTATCCGGACAATGTCGTCAAATTCTTCGTCCGGCAGGCCGCCAAGGGTGGCGTCGACATCTTCCGCATTTTCGACTGCCTGAACTGGGTCGAGAATATGCGCGTCTCGATCGACGCGGTTGCCGAAGAGGGCAAGGTCGCTGAAGGCGCGATCTGCTACACGGGCGATCTCTTCGATGCCGACCGGTCCAAATACGACCTCAAATATTATGTTGGCCTCGCCAAGGAGCTTGAGGCGGCCGGCGTGCATGTGCTCGGGATCAAGGACATGGCGGGGCTGCTCAAGCCTGCCGCGGCCAAGAAACTGGTCGAAACGCTCAAGCAGGAAATCGGCCTGCCGATCCATTTGCATACCCACGACACGTCGGGCGCTTCGGCGGCGACGGTACTGGCCGCAGTGGAAGCGGGCGTCGATGCCGTCGACGCGGCCATGGACGCGCTGTCCTCGACCACCAGCCAGCCGACGCTGGGGTCACTGGTCGCAGCGCTCTCCGGTGGGGATCGCGATCCCCAGCTCGATGCCAGGGCCATTCGCCAGATCTCGTTCTACTGGGAGGCCGTGCGCACCCAATACCGGGCTTTCGAGAGCGATCTCAAGGGCGGTGCTTCGGAAGTTTACCTGCACGAAATGCCGGGTGGACAGTTCACCAATCTCAAGGAACAGGCGCGCTCGCTGGGTCTCGAGACCCGGTGGCATGAGGTCGCCCAGACCTATGCGGACGTCAACCAGATGTTCGGCGATATCGTCAAGGTCACGCCGTCCTCCAAGGTGGTGGGCGACATGGCTCTCGCCATGGTGTCGGCCGGAATTACCCGCGCCGATGTCGAGAATCCGGCCAAGGACATCGCCTTCCCCGATTCGGTCGTCGGCTTTTTTGCCGGCGATCTCGGCCAGCCCCCCGGCGGCTTCCCCCAGGCCCTGCAGAAAAAGGTTCTCAAGGGCAAGACGGCCCTGACCGAGCGGCCTGGCTCCTATTTGCAGGATGTCGATCTCGAGGCCGAGCGCAAGAAGATTGCCGAAGAAGTCGGCCACCCGGTCGATGACTACCGGCTTGCCTCATACCTTATGTACCCAAAGGTCTATTCGGATTTCGAAAAGACCCAAGAGCGCTACGGCCCGACCGAAGTGCTGCCCACGCCGGTCTATTTTTATGGCCTCGATGAAGGCGACGAACTGCTGGTCGACATCGAGAAGGGCAAAACCCTGGTCGTGACCTATCAGGGGCGCGCCGAGACCAATGAAAAAGGCGAGGTCCGCGTGTTCTTCGACCTCAACGGCCAGCCGCGCACCATTACCGTGCCCGATCGTCTCAAGGCGGGCGAGGTCAAGGTTCGCGCCAAGGCCGCTCAGGGCGATCCCAAGCAGGTCGGTGCGCCCATGCCGGGGGTCATCTCGACGCTCGCCGTCAAGGAAGGCCAGAAGATCTCGGCTGGCGACGTGCTGTGCTCTATCGAAGCCATGAAGATGGAAACGGCAATCCATGCCGAAATCGACGGCGTGGTGGCTGAGCTACTGATCAAGCCGGGCGACCAGATCGACGCCAAGGACCTTCTGGTCCGGCTGGACTAGGCGGGATTTCCCATTCAATTGTGCGCCAATCTTCCCTCGGGCTTGATCCGAGGGAAGCTCGGCGGGGAGACGGCAACTCCCCCAATCGGGGGGACCCGGTACGTCACCAACTGCCGGCACTCCAAGGGCAGGGTGTTTAGGGTACGGGCGCTTGGCTTTCCGGCCTTTTGGGCGTCAAAAACGCTAAGCCGAGGCACAGCGGCGAAAAACTTGCGATATTTGCGCAGATTGCACCTTGAATGGCAGTGTGATTGTGCCTTTTATAGCTCCGCGAGATTTGATTTGCCCGATCGCCGGTCGACGGACCTCCGCCTCCCCGATGGGCCCCACACTTATTGACGTCTGGATACTCCCTTGATCACCCTCAAGGCTGGCCGCGAACGTTCGCGCGGCGATGCAAATGCCCACCTTGCTGCCATCCATCGTGGCAAGGGGCAGGGCCCCCTTCTTCGCATAACGCTTTATTCCCTGCGGCATTATTGGCAGGTCGGTCTTGCCGTTGGCGGCGCGATCGTTGCGTCGGTGCTCCAATTGATGATCCCGCGCCTGCTGGGCCAGGCGGTTGATCAAGCCCAGAATGTGCTGAGCGTGGCTGCAGAGGGGGCGGAACAGGCCCTGATGTGGACTGCGTTGACGCTGCTCGGCGTCTCGGTGGCGCGCGGGTTTTTCACGCTGATTCAGAACTATTTTTCGGAATCGGTGGGGCATCATGTCGGCTATGAGCTGCGCCTGGGCTTTTACGACAAGGTGCAAAAGCTCTCCTATTCCTATCATGACCGTGTGCATTCGGGCGATCTGATCACGTTGGGGCTTCTCGACCTCGATGGCGTGCGCATGTTTTTTGCCACCGGCCTCGTGCGCGTCGTGCTGCTCACCGTCTTGATCGGGGTGGGCGCCTATATGCTGTTCACC
Organism: Devosia sp. FJ2-5-3; assembly: GCF_029201545.1. Taxonomy (NCBI): domain Bacteria; kingdom Pseudomonadati; phylum Pseudomonadota; class Alphaproteobacteria; order Hyphomicrobiales; family Devosiaceae; genus Devosia; species Devosia sp. FJ2-5-3. The sequence goes on from NZ_CP104007.1 coordinate 482,737, forward strand.
ACCGACGCCCTCTTGGCCGTGCTGGCGCTGAGCTTTGTGCCATTCGTGGCATGGCGATCTTCGGCGGCCCAACTTACCCTTCGAAACACCTGGTATGTGCTGCAGGAAAAGCTATCCATCCTGACCCGGGTGATGGACGAAAATCTCAGTGGCATTCGCGTGGTGCGCGCTTTTGCCGGACAGGCCTTCGAGCTGGCCAAATTCGACCGGGCGTCGAAGGCTGCCCTCGAACTGGCGCATCGGCGCGTCATCGTGCGCGTCAGCAATACCTCGATCATGACCTTCTCGTTCTTTGCCGCCATGGGCCTCGTGCTCTGGGTTGGGGGCAATAAGGTCATTGCCGGGGAAATGAGCATCGGGACGCTGGCGAGCTTTCTCACCTTCATGACTATTCTGCAGATGCCGGTGCGCCAGCTCGGCATGATGGTCAACGGCTTTGCCCGCGCCTCGACCTGCGGGGAGCGCTTTTTCGCCTTCATCGATGAGCCGATCGAGATCGAGGATCGTCCGGGCGCCAAGCCGCTTGAGCTGAGCGAGGGCGTACTCCGGTTCGAGGATGTGCGCTTTACCTATCCGGGTGCCAACCATCCGACGCTGGACGGCGTGAGCTTCGAGGCAAGGGCGGGTGAGACCATCGGCATTGTCGGTGCCCCGGGCAGCGGCAAGTCGACGCTCGCCCATCTCATCCCCCGTTTTTACGATGTCGATGGCGGGCGCATCACCATTGACGGGCAGGATATCCGCGACCTCACGGTCCAGTCCCTGCGGCGCAAGGTAGGCGTGGTGCAGCAGGATAGTTTCCTGTTTACCACCACGATCGAGAACAACATCGCCTATGGCGATCCTTGGGCCAAGGAAACCAAGATCGAGAAGGCGGCCGAAAGCGCCCAGCTGCACAATTACATCATCGGCCTGCCGGCCGAATATGACACGGTGGTGGGAGAGCGGGGCGTCTCGCTTTCAGGCGGCCAGCGCCAGCGTCTCGCCATTGCGCGCAGCCTCGTCACCCGGCCGGCGGTACTGGTGTTCGACGATTCCACCGCGGCTATCGACGCCGGCACGGAGCACCGCATTCGCAGCGCCATAAGGCGTTTTGCCAGCGATCGCGTCACCATCATCATCGCCCATCGCCTGAGCTCGCTCATGCATGCCGACCGCATCCTGTTCCTCGATGGCGGCAAGCTTGCCGAAGAGGGGAGCCATGAAGAATTGCTCGCGCTGGGGGGACGCTACAAGGCGCTCTACGATTTGCAGACCAGACCGACCGAAGACATCGAAACCGAAGGGGCGGTGCAATGAGCGTGATCGAGGAAGACGAGCGCGAAGCCACCATTCCAGGCCAGCGCCCGCCGCGAGCGAGCGTCGGTAGCCATCGCATCGAGGAAGAGGTTTTCGGCAAGGCCTATGATCCGCAGACCGTGCGGCGCATCTGGGCGTTCGTGCATCCCTATCGGACCAAGATTTTCCTCTCGGTCGCAGCCGTCCTGGTGTTTACCGCCACGCAATTGGCCATTCCGCTGATCATTGGCTGGGCCATTGACGGGGGCATGGTGGCGGGTGGGAACACCACCAATCTGATCTGGGCCGTCGTCGCCTTTGCCGTCGCTGTGCTGCTCAATTTCGGCGCTTCCTACATACAGGAAACCCAGGTTGGCCAAGTTGCCGAAAACGTGCTGTTCGACATGCGCCGGGCCATGTTTGCCCAATTGCAGCGCGTGTCGCTGAGCTTCATGGACAAGACCGAAGTTGGCCGGCTGATGAGCCGGCTGCAGGGCGACGTCAATTCCATGCAGGAATTCCTGGAAACCTCCGTCATTTCGGTGGGCGATTTGGTGCTGCTGGGCGGCATTATCGTCGTCATCCTGACCCTCGACCCTTGGCTGGGCCTGCTGACACTTGTCACCATGCCGATCCTGTTCATCGTGCGCATCTTCTGGCTGCCACCGGCCAAGCGCGCTTTCTGGGCGGCGCATGAGACCAATTCTCTGACCAATGGCGCCATGGCCGAAGGCATCAATGGCGTGCGCACGGTGCAGAACCTCGAGCGCCAGAAGGTCAATTTCGACCTTTATGACGACAAGGCATACCACAACCTGCAAACGCAGCTGACGGGCTCGAAATTCGCCCAGGTGATGGTGCCGATCGTCGATAGCCTCACCGGCATTTCCATGGCCACTGTGGTACTGGTGGGCGGCTCGCTGGTGCTCAACGGATCGCTGCAAGTTGGCGTCATCGTGACGTTCCTCTTCTACATCCAGCGCTTCTTTGACCCGATCCGCTCGCTCACCATGCAATATTCGATCATGCAGCGGGCCATGACCTCTGGTCGCCGCATCACCGAAGTGCTGGATCTGCCCGTGGCGATCTCGGACAAGCCCGATGCGATCGAGCTGACGCGCGACATGGATGGCTCGGTGGCCTTCCACGATGTGGTGTTCGGCTATGATCCCAATCGGCCTGTGCTCAAGAACGTGTCGTTCCGGGTCAATCCGGGCGAGACGGTGGCGGTTGTCGGCCCCACCGGTTCAGGCAAGACCAGCGCCATGGCGCTGGTGCACCGGTTCTACGAGGTGCAGGGTGGTGCCGTCCTGGTCGGCGGGCACGATGTGCGCAACATCACCCAGGAGAGCCTGGGAGAGCAGGTCGCCATGGTGCTGCAGGAGCCATTCCTGTTCACCGGCTCGGTGCTGGACAATATCCGCTACAACAAGGCGTCTGCCACCCGCGAGGACATCGTGGCGGCCGCAAAGGCGGTCGGCGCGCACGAATTCATCGAAAAGCTGCCCAATGGCTATGACAGCGTGCTCGAACAGCGCGGCTCGAATTTGTCGCTCGGCCAGCGGCAATTGCTGAGCTTTGCCCGTGCTCTGGTGGCGGATGCGAAAATCCTGGTTCTCGACGAAGCAACGGCCAATATCGACAGCTATACCGAGCGGCAGATCCAGAAGGCGCTGGAAATTCTCCTCAAGGGGCGCACGGGCATGGTGATTGCCCATCGGCTCGCCACGATCCGAGGGGCCGACCGCATCATCGTGCTACAGAACGGCGAGAAGATCGAAGAGGGCAATCACGACCAGCTCATGGAACTGGGCGGGCTCTATTCGCGCCTCTACAACATGAACTATGCCAGTTTCGACGATATTCCCGACGACCTGGTGGCCCAGGCCAATGCCAAGGCCGCGAGCACCTGAGTCCTCGCGCAGGCTGTCAGAAAACACAAAAGGCGCCCATCGGGCGCCTTTCTCAATTCTGGGCTATACCGCCTAGAGGCGGCGGGCGGTGCCGTCGACGGTCTTGCCATGCTTACCGGCATAGACATGCACCGGCACGGGCAGGCGGCTGACGATCCAGCTCACCATCAGGGGCACGAGAACGATGTCGTCGACCCAGCCCAAAAGCGGTATGAAGTCGGGCACGACGTCAAACGGGTTGAACAGATAGAAGGCAACAAACAGCGTCGCCGCCTTCAGGTAAAACGGGGTCTGGGGCGCCCAGAAGGCTTTCCAGAGCTGGACAACTTCCTTGCGGAAGAGGACGAGGCGGGGAAGCAGCATGTTGATCATGACCTATAAATGGCCTTGAATTCAGCCGGTTCAAGGTGAGCGCGATCACATTATTTTCGGCCTGTAAGGACGTCGGCGGCGAACGCGATATTTTTTCGCGCCAGACGTCACGCCAATGTTCAGTTGCCAGCGTAGAAGGGAAAGCCTATCTCAAAATGAAAGCGAATTTCCGGGGATGATCATGGCCGGTCCAATGCCGCGCAGGCAATCGGTGGGTGTCAATGTGGGCGGCGTCGTCGTTGGCGGGGGTGCCCCGGTCGTGGTGCAATCCATGACCAATACCGATACCGCCGATATCGATGCGACGGTCAAGCAGGTGATGCAGTTGGCCCGGGCCGGCTCGGAGATCGTGCGCATAACGGTGGACCGGGACGAGAGCGCGGCGGCGGTGCCGATCATTCGCGATCGTCTCGCCTTCATGGGCTATGACGTGCCGCTGGTGGGTGATTTTCACTATATTGGCCACAAGCTGCTCACCGATCATCCGGCCTGTGCCGAAGCCTTGGCGAAATATCGCATCAATCCGGGCAATGTCGGCTTCAAGGCGAAGCGCGACACGCAGTTTTCGACGCTGATCGATATCGCCAACCGCTATGACAAGCCGGTGCGCATCGGGGTCAATTGGGGCTCGCTCGACGAAGAGCTTCTTACACGCCTCATGGACGAGAACGCCGTCTCGACTAATCCGATTTCCGCCGCCGCAGTGCAGCGGGAGGCGATCATCCAGTCGGCGCTGCTCTCTGCGGCCCGCGCCGAAGAGTTGGGCATGGGTCGCGACAGGATTATTCTCTCCACCAAGGTGTCCGACGTTCAGCATCTCATCGCCGTCTATCAGGACCTGGCGGCGCGTTGCGACTACGCCCTGCACCTGGGCCTCACCGAAGCGGGCATGGGCTCGAAGGGCATCGTCGCGTCCTCGGCCGCGCTGGGCATTCTCCTCCAGCAGGGCATTGGCGACACGATCCGTATCTCACTGACGCCAGAGCCGGGCGGGGATCGCACCACAGAGGTAAAGGTCGCGCAGGAATTGCTGCAGACCATGGGTTTCCGCCAATTCCTGCCGGTGGTTGCTGCGTGCCCGGGATGCGGCCGCACGACCTCGACGACGTTTCAGTCCCTGGCCAAGGACATTCAGGACCACCTTAATGTCTCGATGCCGGAATGGCGCGAGCGCTATCCGGGTGTGGAAACGCTCTCGGTCGCCGTGATGGGCTGCATCGTCAATGGACCGGGCGAAAGCAAGCACGCCAATATCGGTATTTCGCTGCCGGGGACAGGGGAAACGCCGGCGGCGCCGGTGTTCGTCGATGGCCATAAGGTCGCGACCCTGCGCGGCGCTGACGTGGCCGACCAGTTCAAGGTCATGGTGGCCGACTATATCGAGAAGAAATTCGGCACCGGCAAACAGGACGCGGCGGAATAAATGAACGAGCGAAACCAACGGCGCTTTTTCTGGCTCGCCCTGCTCATTCTCGTTCTGGGCGGCCTCAAGCTCACCGGCCAGCTCGGGTAAAGAGGGGCGCCTCGGCGGCGCCCTTCGCTATTTAGATCAGGCCTTCGGCCTTGAGGGCAGCCTGGGTGGCAGGGCGCGCGCCGACGGCTTCGAGCAGTGCCGCAACGCGCGGGAACTTCGAAAAATCGAGGAACTGCCGGCCCCAGCCGACAACGGTGAAGGCATAGGCGTCGGCCTGGCTGTACTCACCGAGGAAGTAGGGACCGTCTTCGGGCAGCATGGCTTCCAGCTGGCCGACGCGGCGATTGATCTCGCCGATCACGACCGCCTTGTCTTCGTCCGACAGGTTCGGCTTGAACAGGCCGCCAAAGGCCTTGTGCACGTCGGCGACAAAGCCAAGCGCTTCCTGGAGCCGGGCGCGTTCGACAGTACCGGGGGCGGGCTTGAGCGCAGCATTGTCGGAGGTGTCGCCGAGATACTGGAGAATGGCGGGGCCCTGGGTCACAACAGTGCCGGGGGCGACCTGGAGGGCCGGAACGGCGCCACGCGCATTGATCGCGAAGAAGTCAGCACCGCTTTCGGTGGTCTTGGCGCGCAGATCGACTTTCTCGATCTCGAAAGGCTTGCCGATTTCGTGGAGAATAATGTGGGAGGCCAGCGAGCAGGCGCCGGGAGAGTAGAAGAGCTTCATAATCTACCTAACTGAAAGTCCGAGCCGCGCGAGCGGCACGGACTAGATATGTCATCGGGCAGGTTCAAGCTAGAGCACCATCGCGGCACAAGGTCGCGTGATCAGGCCCCCGCCTTGTCCTGGTGCCATTCGGGCAAGGGAAAGACCCGGTCATAGGCCCAGTTAAATACCAGGGCGTAGACCATGTAGAAAATGGCGAGGCCCAGATCCATGATGAAGGCCTGCCAGATTCCGATCTGGAGATACCATGCGATCATCGGCAGCATGATGGCGAGAAGGCCAAGCTCGAACAGGATGGCGTGGAAGACGCGGATCGTCCTGGTTTTCTCGGTGGTGCCGCGGAAGTGCTGCATCAGATGATCGAAGCCGAGGTTGTAGACATAGTTCCAGAGCATGGCGACGGTGGCGCTGGCGACCACGACGACAACGCTGTCGCCGCCTTCCAGATGGAAGGCAAAGGCGGCAAGCGGCGTGGCCAGCAGAATGCCGATAAGCTCGAAGGAAATGGCGTGACGGATACGGTCGGCGGTGGTCCGCATGGAAATGCTCCATGTTTTCCGGGCCGTCCCGGGGATGCTACCCACTATGGGGGAGGTCGTCCTCGCTTGTCAGGACCATATAGGACGGGGGAAGATTGGCGGCAAGACCGGGCTTGGCATGTCAGATGGTCTGGGGATGCAGGGCGAAGATACCGGCCGGCACAAGGGCCTGCGCGCCCATGTCGGGCACCTCATATTCGGCAAGCAGCGTCAGGTCATCGCGCGGGAGATCGCGGCGGTACGGATCACCAATGAGAATTATTGTGCCACGCCCTGCGTGTTGGCGGAGGAGGGGCAGGGATGTGGCGGCCACCGCAGCATCGTAGAAAACATCGCCGGCCAAAACGATGTCCGCCTCGGCCAGCGGGTCATCGACGCAGGTTAGGGCGATGCCATTGGCCTTAGCGTTCAACTGGCAGGCGATGCGTCCGATGGGGTCGGGCTCAAAGGCGCTGACCGATCCGCCGGCCTTGGCGGCGGCAATGCCCACCAGCCCCGATCCGGCGCCGAAATCGAGCACTGTCTTCCCCGCCACGACTTCTGGATGGTCAGCGAGGTAGAGGGCGAGGGCCGAGCCGCCTGCCCAGGCATAGGCCCAATAGGGCGCGATATCTTCCCGGCCCTGTTCGCCCAACCAGGTTGTGATCCGGCTCTGTGGCGTGGGGCGATAAAGCGAAATGTCCGGGCGAAAGGGGAGTGGCGTCAGTTTCAGGCGCTGGCGGATGAAATTGTCCGGTGAGAGGCCTATTCGGGCAGCTGGCAAGCATCCACCCATTTGTTGCCGCATAGTTGGGCCAGCCGCTCGACGCTGAGCTTTACGGAGGCATGAGTGTCTCCGCCGGCCGGGATGACAAGATCATAGATCTTGAGAGACGTGTCGAGAAAGATCGGCAAAGGGGCAGGCAGGCCGAACGGGCAGACGCCGCCGACCGCGTGACTGGTCAGCCTCAGGACATCCTCGGCGCCCAGCATGCGGGGGCGGCCGCCAAAGGCCGATTTCGATTTCTGATTATCGAGGCGCGCATCGCCGCGGGTGACCAGGAGAAATTCCTCGTCGCGGACACGGATGCAGAGCGTTTTCGCGATCTGGCCGGGCTCGACCCCATGGACCTCGGCCGCCAGCGGGACGGTGGCCGTGGAGGCATCTGTGGTGATGACTGCGAGATCGGGCGCACGCACGGCAAGGTCGTCGCGGACGGAATGAAGGCTCATGACAATCTCAGAAAAGGCTGGAAAGGCGGGTTTCGTATTTGAAGCGGGTTTTCTCGCGGATTGGCGTCGTGACCGCGCGGCGCAGGAAATCGAGGGGGATATCCTTGACGACATCATAGGACATGAGTTCGGCCACGCTGATGCGTTCGCCGCCATAGGGAAGGATATCCACCGCCATACCGGCCTCGACCGGGCCAGGGGCGAGAACCCGACAATAAGCGCCGGGGCGCAGGGCACGATGGAAGCGCTTGACCCAGCGCGGATCGCCCATCTTGGCGGCAAAGGTCATGCACGGGGTACGGTGATAGGTGACTTCGAGCAGGACCTCGCCGATGGTAAAGCGATCGCCGATGCAGATCGTGGCGCTGTCGGCACCCGAAATAGTGAGGTTTTCGCCGAAATGGCCGGGAGCCGGCGCATAGCCGAGTTCGCCTGCCCAGAAATCATAATCATCCTGGAAATAGACATAGATGGCCTGATCGAGGCCGCCATGGTGCCGGCGATCGAGGATAGCGTCGTCAGGGATGCCCTGCGCGGTGATGACGACCGGGCCGGCGACCGGCTCCTTGAAGATGCCGGTTTTGGCCTGGTGGCCGGGAATGGGCCGGGGATGTCCGATGGAAACGCCGATCAGCTGGCCGGTGCTCATTTTTCGCGGCTGCCGAAATAGCGGGCGGTGGCGCGCAAGCCGTCGGCGCGGGGGCCGAAGGTGCGGAGATATCCCAGAGCTTCGTTGATGATGGCGTCGAGCCGCTTCCGGGCGCCGTCGACGCCCAACTGCGCCACGAGGGTCTGCTTGCCCTTGCCCTCGTCCTTGCCGGTAGCCTTGCCCATGGCCTCCGGCGTGGCGGTAACGTCCAGAATGTCGTCAGCCAGCTGGAAGGCGCGCCCGGCGGCTTCGGCATAGGCGGTGAGGGCGGAGAGGGGACGTGGCTCGACGCCGCCGAGGATTGCCCCCATGCGGACGCTGGCGCGGATCAGAGCGCCGGTTTTCATCGACTGCATGATGGCGATGTCGCCTTCCGAGAAACCGCCCTGTTCGCCCTCGATGTCGCGCATCTGCCCGCCCACCATGCCCCCCGAGCCACTGCCGGAGGCCAGTTCTGTCACAAGGGCAATGCGCACGGCGGGGTCGGGATGCGTGGCGGGATCGGCGAGGATGGCAAAGGCCTGGGTGAGCAGGGCATCACCGGCAAGAATGGCGGTGGCGTCATCAAAGGCCTTGTGCACGGTCGGGCGGCCGCGGCGCATGTCATCGTCATCCATGGCGGGCAGATCGTCGTGGATCAGCGAATAACAATGAACCATTTCGATGGCGAGCCCGGCGCGGAGGGCCGCCTCGCGCGGGACCGAAAATATGGCTGCGGCCTGGCGAACCAGCAGCGGGCGCAGCCGCTTGCCGCCCTCGAGGCTGCCATGGCGCATGGCGGCCACTAGGCGCTCGGCGACAGGACCGGGGCCCGACAGGCCGGGTCCGCTCAGGATTTCGGAAAGCCCGGCTTCCACGGCGCGAGCACAATCGGCACTGTCGGCGGCAAAATCATACATGAGATGTTGCTAGCCAATTGGCACGGGGGCGACAAGGGTGGACTTGGCCGCTGGCGCTTCTGAGGCTATCAGAACTGCATGGCACGAGCACGCAAACGCGGAATTTGGCGGGCGATCCGCATTTTGATCGGCGCGCTCGCCGTGCTGGGGGCAATTCCGTTGGTGCTGACGCCGGCCTATATCTTCATCGACCCTGTCTCGGTGCCGATGATAGAGCGCTATCTCACCGGGCGGCCCGTGGTGCGCCAGTGGCGCGATATCGATGCAATCTCCGACCGGCTGAAGGCCTCGATCATTCTCTCCGAGGACGGGCAGTTCTGCCGGCACTGGGGGATAGATGTGGGCGCCCTTCGGGAAGAGCTGGACAATGTGCTCAGGGGCCGGCCGGCGCGCGGGGCCTCGACCATCACCATGCAGGTGGCGCGAAATCTCTTTCTCACCAACCACCCCAATCATTTTCGCAAGGCGCTGGAAATCCCGCTGGCGCTCTATATCGACCTCGTCATGCCCAAGAAGCGGATCATGGAGATCTATCTCAACATCGCCGAATGGGGGCCAGAGGGAGAGTTCGGGATCGAAGCAGGGGCGCGAAGGGCGTTCGGGCGCGAGCCGCAAAATCTGGACTGGCGGACGGCGTCGCTTCTGGCGGTGACATTGCCCAATCCGCTTCTGCGCAACCCGGCCCGGCCGAATAATGGGCTTAGCCGGATCGCGGGGATCGTCGAGGATCGGGCTCGCCAATATGGGGAGCGGGCGTCCTGTGTCGGCGAGAACGGACGGCTGGCGCTCTAGAGCATTTCACCGCGTCGTTGACGCGGTGAAATCACTCCAAGTCCTTGTTTTGTCGCGCTTCCGAACCGGAAAAGTGGTGTCCACTTTTCCTGGAAACGCTCTAGGCGTCGTCGCCGCCGCCGTGTTCGCGCACGATTGGGGTTTGAGGGGCCGGCGGCTGCTCATGGGGGCGGCCAAAATCAGGGGCGGCCGTTTCCTGGCCCGCATTGATGATCGAGCGGCGGATGGCGCGGGTGCGGGTGAAGAGGTCTTCCAGGGCAGGACCGTCGCCCACGCGCACGGCGCGCTGCAGCATGGAGAGATCCTCGAGGAAGCGGCCGAGCATTTCGAGAACCGCATCGCGATTGGTCAGGAAAATGTCCCGCCACATGACCGGATCGGAGGCGGCGATGCGGGTGAAATCGCGAAAGCCCGATGCGGAGAACTTGATGACTTCGGACTGCGTAGCGGTTTCGAGATCAGCCACGGTGCCCACGATATTATAGGCGACGAGATGGGGGATGTGGCTGGTAATGGCCAAAACCATGTCGTGATGGCCCGCTTCCATGCATTCGACCATCGAACCCATTGCCTTCCAGAAGGCGACGAGCTTTTCCGTTGCCTCGGGCGGCACTTCCGGGCCGGGCGTGAGCACGCACCAACGGCCGGCAAAGAGCTCAGGGAAGCCGGCGGAAGGGCCGGAATGCTCGGTTCCGGCTATGGGATGGCCGGGAATGAAATGAACGCCGGCGGGGACGTGTGGGCCGACGACCTTGAGCACATGCTCCTTGACCGAGCCGACATCGGAAAGAATGGCGCCCGGCTCCAGAGCAGGGCCAATTGCCTTCGCCAGGCTGTCATAGGCGCCGACCGGGGCGCAGAGAATCACGAGGTCGGCACCGCGAACCGCCTCGGCCGCATCGAGCGTGTAGATGTCCCCCAGGCCAAGTTCGCGGGCTTCGTCCAGCGTTTCCTGGCGGCGGGTAGCGATGGAAATGGTCTCGACCAGTCCTTGACGACGGGCGGCCAGGGCGATGGAGGAGCCGATAAGGCCGATGCCGATCAGCGCCAGCTTGCGAAAATGTGCACTCATCAGCCAGCCACCATGGATTTGAGGATCGTCGCCACGGCGCGCATGTCTGCCTCGGTGCCGATGGAGATGCGCAGGCCCGTGGGAATGGAATAGGACTGGCCGATCTCGCGGACGATGTAGCCGGCGTCCATCAGTGTCGAGAAGGCTTTTGCGGCAAGGGCTTCATCGGCGAAGAGGGCCATGACGAAATTGGCCTGGCTGGGCACGATGCGGATCTGGTTGGAATTGAGTTCGGCAACCAGCCAGTCGCGCCAGCTTGCATTGTGCTCGCGCAGCTTGACGGTGAACTCGACGTCCCGTGCCGCCGCCGCACCCGCCAGCTGGGCCGGCAGATTGACGTTGAAGGGCCCGCGAATGCGGTTCAGCGCGTCGATCAGATGGTCCGGCCCGTAGAGCCAGCCAATGCGCAGGGCTGCGAGGCCCATCTTGGAGAAGGTGCGGACCATGACGACGTTATTCGCCTCGGCGACGAGGTCGGCGCCGATGGAGAAATCGGCGGCGGTGACATATTCGGCATAGGCGTTGTCGACGACAAGAAGGATGTCCGGGCGCAGGCCGGCATGGAGCCGCCTGACTTCGCTGTCGGAAATATAGGTGCCGGTAGGGTTGTTCGGATTGGCCAGCCAGACGATTTTGGTGCGCGGCGTCACCGCTGCGAGCAGAGCGTCGACATCTGCGGTGTAGTCGTTCTCGTCGGCAAGCACGATGCTCGCACCGGCCGCGCGGGTAACGATGGGATAGACCGAAAAGCCGTAGCGGTTCATGACCGCCTCGTCGCCCTCGCCGAGATAGCACTGGGCCAGAAGGTGCAGCAAATCGTCCGATCCATTGCCGCAGACGATCAGGGCGGGGTCGAGGCCATGCACTTCGCCCAGCGCTTCGCGGAGGAGACGGGACCCACCATCGGGATAGATCTCGAGCCTGGTCGCGACGCCGGAATAGGCCTCGATAGCCTTGGGGCTGGCGCCCAGCGGGCTCTCATTGGACGAGAGCTTGACGGCATGGGTGCCCGGTGCGGCGGATTTTCCCGGCACATAGGGGGCAATGTCGAGGATGCCGGGCTGCGGCTGGGGATGGTTCGGAAGGGACATGTCTGGTTCGCGCAGGCAAGGAAAAGCCGGGCGGACCATAGTGAAAGCCGAAGCCAAAGGCAAAACTTCTATGCGGCGCGAGGCGAGTGCAACGCTTTTGCAAAAGCCCCCGGTTGGCCGGGGGGCTGGAGTATCGTCAGGATTGGAGGAAAGCCGCGAGCTCTGGTTCGGGCACAAGCGTCACCGAGGCGCCAAGCTGCTCGAGCTGCGCCAACCGATCGGCTGAGGGCATGTCGCGATAGGCGAGCACGGTTTCGACGCCGGCCAGTGATGGCTCGAAGGGCATATCCTTGAGGTTTTGCGGCAGGGTGGCGTCAATGGCTACGACCCTTTGCACCTTGTCGGGGAAAAACGACGCGGCAATCAGCGCCACGAAACCGCCTTCGCCCGCTCCGAGCAGACCGATCTTGCGCTGGCCATAGCGCTCGAACGTCTCCTCGATCAGCAGTTCAAGCTGATAGAGGCCGTCGCCCAGGGTCGACAATTCCGGCTGGTCGAGGGGGCCGATGTACCAGAAATAGCCCTTGGTGATGCCACTGCCGCCAGCGGACTGGGCACGCGGCGAGCGTATGGCGATTTTCGTGGTTTCGTCGCCCAGAAGTTCGCCGAGAGCCTCGGCGCTTTCCATGACTTCAAAACGGTCATGGAGGATGAGAAACGGCGCGCCGTCGGGCGCGCCTGTCCGGATTGTGTGGAGAAAGCTGCGGGACACTTACTCGGTGACCTCGCAAGCGCTGATCCAGCCCAGGACCGCGTCGATCTCGGCCTGCTTCAGGCTTCCGGCGGGCGGCATCTGTGTGCCGACACCGCCAACGGATTCGTGGGTGCCGAGAAGCTTGTGTGCCAGATAGCTGAGTTCGGTGTCGCCGGGCGTGACGCGCGGCATGTCCGGCAGCTCGGCGCTGGCGATATTGACGAGATAGTCGTAGCCCGAGCCCTTCTGGAACGAAACGCCGGAGCCGGGGGATGCATTGTTGTGGCAAGCCACGCACTTCTTGGACAAGACCGGCTCGGCCTCGGCGGTATAGGTTTCGAGGCATGTTGCGGCAAAGGCGGCCGAACTGCCGATGATCATGAACGCGGTGGTTGCCGCCAGGCGAAGCGTCTTCATCTTCTGCTCCTTGGTGATCCGGGGCCGGACCGGCCGACCCCGGAGGTTGGTTTGTCTCAAGCCTGCTTGGCGGCGTGTTCGCCGGCTATGTAGCCAAAGGTGATGCCGAGGCCGAGCGTGCCGCCACCGCCAAGATAGCTCTTGCCCGAGGGCGAGGCCGAAGCGTTGCCGGCGACATAGAGACCGGGGATCGGCTCGTCGCGCACGTTCAGAACCTGAGCGTTGACGTCGAATACCGGGCCACCCTTGGTGTCCAGTGTGCCCGCGCCGAGCAGAACCGCGTAGTACGGCCCTTCGTCTGCAATCGGCGCCATGTAGGGGCTTGGCAGGCCGCGATCGTATGGAACGGCGTGGAAGTAGGCATCGATCGGGGCTTCACCGCGGTGGAAGTCCTCGTCCTTGCCGGCGATGGCAAACCCGTTATAGCGCTCGATGGTGGCCTTGAGGCTTTCAAGGAAGTCGTCGGCGAGCTTGTAGGTACCCAACTGCTCGGCCAGCGAGTCGAAGCGCGCCTGGATGTTCGCGGTCAGCTCTTCGAGATTATTGCCGGTGATCACATAGGCCGGCAGGTCAGCGCCAACCTTGGGGATCATGTTGCCCGGCATCTTGCGGGCTTCTTCGTCGAAGATGAAGATCTGGTAGAGGTTCGGATAGTCGCCGCGCCACTGATCGTATACCTGGTGCGACCGCGTACGCTCCGGATAGACGTATTTCTCGTCATACATGCGCTTGCCGTACTTGTTCACCGAGATCGAGCTGTCGCCGCCCTGGAAGAACACGCCCGACGGAACGCTCGAGAACTGAAGCACTTCTTCGAGCACGACCTGCTGGTTCCAGGCTTCGTTGAGGTTGCCCAGCTTGACGCCCAGTTCGGCCGACATGTTGATGAGGTCACCCTCATTGGTCGGCACGGCGCAGCCGCCCATGACCGGGGTGCGCAGGAACTGCGTGCGCATGTGATGGTTGTGAGTGAAGCCACCCGTGCCGAAGATCACGCCCTTCTTGGCGCGGATGCGGGTGGTGCCTTCGGGAGTGTCGACTTCGACGCCGACGACGCGACCGGTGTCATCCTTGATGATGCGGCTGACCCGGTTCTCGGTGCGGATGTCGCCGCCCTTTTCCTCGACATAGGCCGACATGAACTCGATCATGTGCGCGCCAAAACCGGTCTGGCCGTCATTGTTGACGGCGATCTGGCGGCCACGGATGTCGTTATTCTCGGCGATCTGGCCATGATAGTCGGGGGCCGGCTTGCCGTCCCAGGAGAGGAAGGTGAAGACAGGCAGCGCGCCTTCGTCGTTGAGTGTGTGGAACACCCGGGCGGCATTGTCCCAGAATGCATTGAGCTGGGCCCAATGGTGATCGGTCATGCCGAACTGGGGGTGGTTGTCCCGGTAGAGTTCGGGGAAGGACACGCGCGATACGTAGCGCAGGAAGTCTTCCTTGTTGTCCTTATAGCCGTGCGCTTCCATCCAGCGGTTATTGGGGACCCAGGAGCCGCCGCCAGACTTTCCGGTGGTGCCGCCGATGAAGGCCGCCTTCTCGAGAACGACGACGCTTGCGCCATTGTCCAGTGCGCCAATGGCACCGGCGAGAGCGGCGCCACCCGAGCCCGCCACAACGACGTCGAACTCTTCGTCCCATTCCTGCGCCTGGGCGCTGGTCACGGTAACCGCACCGAGTGCAGTGCTTGCTGCGCCGAGACCGGCGGCCTTCATGAACCCGCGACGGGACACGCGACTCTTTTCAGTAGACACGAACTTTCCTCCTTGGACTGCACTTGGACGTGCGTGTTGTATCATAGGATACAAAACATCTAGTCCAAACTTGTATGCAAGGAAACAAGTTTCTGATCGTGCGTGTGCGGCATGGCGCGTTTGGAAAATTTTCCGTTAGCGGTTAGTAGAGGCGGGCAATCGCTCCAGGGGGTGCCATGGCCGACCAAGACGCGAATACCAATCGAGGTAATGAGCCCCAGATTGCCCCGCTGGATCGGCGCGCGGACACGATGTATCGCATCCACGAGGTGTCGCGGCTGATCAGTGTTTACTTCGATCGGCTCGTGGCCATGAAAGGAATTACGCGGGCCCAGTGGACCGCAATTATGCATGTGAGCCAGAACCCTGGCTCAACGCAAACCGAATTGGCGGCCATAATGCAGTTGGGGCGTGCGGCGGCGGGAAAGATGTTTGATCGCCTTGAGGAAAAGGGCTGGATCGAGCGGCGCGCGGATGAAAACGACAGTCGCCTGCGCCGGGTTTATTCGGCGGAGGCCACCGAGGTGCTGCTCGGCTTCATACCCGAGGCGGCAGGCCAGCTTTATGACGAGTTCTACAAGGGGATGAGCGAGGAGCAGATCGAGATGCTCTACTCCGCGCTTATCCAGATGCGGGACAATGGCAACAGGGCGCTCGGCAAGGATGGCGCCGTCGCCCCGGAACAGGACGACTAGGCCGAGCCGGACTGGCCGGCCTCGGCCTGTCGCGCGGTGGCAGTGGACAGGCCCGGAAGACGCACGAAACGCTCTGCCCGCTTGCGGCGCGGGATGGCCGGGAAGGCTTCCTTGCGGGCCCGAACGCAGATGACCCCGCTCATGGCCGGGCCAAGCAGGCGCCCCAGCCTTTCAAAGAGCCGGGTGGATCGCAGCACGAGTGACATCTGCACCGGCGGCACGAAGAGGGCATCGCGCCAGGCTTCGGGCACGAAACTGTGGTCGCGCAGCAGCTTTTCGAGCTGGCCGGCGGAGTAGGGATTGCCCTGTCCGAACGGGTTGTCGTCGCGCTGAGCCCAGATGCCGCGGCGCCTTGGCACGACCAGCAGCAGATGACCGTTGGGCGCGGTGATGCGCCAGAGTTCGCGCATCAGTTCTTCGGCGTCGGCGACGTGTTCGAGCGCATGAACGGCAATGGTCAGGTCGATCGCCGAATCGGTCAGCGGCATTTCCAGGGGATCGCAGAGGACCGTATGGGACGGCCCCTCACGCGGCCAGGCCGAAGCCCCCTGACGGGCGGGCATGAAGGCCAGGACCCGTTCCGCCCGCTCGAGCGCAAAGCGCATATAGGGTGTGGCAAAGCCGAGGCCCATGACGCGCTTGCCCCTGAGATCGCCGGCCAGGGTCATGACGTGTTCGCGCACAAGGGCCCGCGAAATCCTGCCCAGGGGTGATCGGTAATAAGCAATCAGGCGCGTGACATCGCTGGTCATGCCTCAATCTAGCCAAAGCTTGCGGGGCTTGTCCAATGGGAGGTTGTTTTCGCCGAGACGGTTGCCTAGCTTCTGGCCAATCGAAAAATGAGTTTGAAAGACAGGAGTTTGGTTATGGCCTCGATCGTGGATGTGTTTCCCGCGCGCAGCGACAATTATGGCTATCTGGTGCATGACGAGGCCAGCGGACGCACCGCTGCCATCGATGCGCCCGAGGCCGCAGCCATTCGCAACGCCCTGCAGCGCCGCGGCTGGACGCTGACCGATATCCTGATCACCCACCATCACGTCGATCATGTCGAGGCCATTGCCGAACTCAAGGCGGCGTTCGGTGCGCGGGTGGTCGGGCCCCGGGCGGAGGCAGACAAGATCGAGGGCCTCGATGAGCTGGTGGGGGATGGCGACAGGGTTCGAATTGGGGACACCGAGTTTGCGGTGATGGCCGCCCCGGGCCATACGCTGGGCCATATCGTTTTTCACGATGCGGTGGGACAGCGACTGTTCTCGGCCGATGCACTGTTCTCGCTCGGCGTGGGGCGGATGTTCGAGGGAACCCCTGGCCCGATGTGGGAAGGGGTCCGGCGCCTGCGCGAACTGCCGGATGAAACCATGGTCTATTGCGGGCACGAATACACTGAATCCAATGCCAAATTTGCCCTGAGCATCGACCCTGACAATACTGCGCTGCAGGCCCGGGCGGCCGAGGTGGGCGCATTGCGCGCCGAGGGCAAGCCGACCATTCCGTTCAATCTGGGCGAAGATAAAAAGGCCAATCCGTTCCTGCGAGCCGATGCTCCGGAGCTGGCTCGCTTTTACGGGCTCGAGGGCAAAGATGCCGGAGAGGTGTTCGGCGCCATCCGCAAGGGCAAGGATAATTTCTGAGGTCCGCCAGACGAATCACTGACAATCGGCAACCACGATGCAAGGGCCGCGTTGGTCCTGGCGTGGTGCCGATTTTGTAACTTTGGGGTCGCATTTCGTTAACAGAATGTTAACATCTGGCACGCGCCTTGCTCCTTAAGGGGCATAGGGATGGTTCGAGTGTTCCAAAGCGGGACGGTCGAGCCAAAACAGGACAGGCGAGCCCAGGAATGCCCGACTTCGAAACAGATCGTCCAGGAATGCCCGTGCCGCTGACCATCACGCTGGAGCGGCCTTCGCTGGTGCGCACCGCACCCAGCGCGGCATTTGTCAGCCAATTGCTCGCGGCGCGTGATCGGCTGCCGCCGCAGCGCGATCGTCGGATGGCGAGCCTCGACCGGGCACTCGGCGCCTATGCACAGGGTGGGCGAATCACCCAGCGCCGGATGCCGCAGGGTTTTCGAAAGATGATCGTGGCCTGAGGGCAGGTCCTGGTCGCCGGAGAGGCGACCGGGAACGGCTCAATTCATCGACACGTCGCGGCTGGCGCTGGTGATGGACACTGTAAAGCCGGCGACCACGTCGATCAGGCTCATTACCATCAGAAGAAAAAACACCGAGCTCGAGGCGGCGCCGACGAGCAGGAATTCCACCAGGAAGACCACAAAGACCACCATTGAGAGCATGTGCTCGATGATGGAATTGCGCGCCGTGCCGGTGGACTTCAGCACTTCGAAAAACAAGAGCACGATGCCGACCACCAGCAGCAGATCGCCGGCGGTAATGGCCCATGGCATGCCCGAAGGCATGGGCAGCGAGAACATGCCAAAGGCCCAATTGGCGGGATTGCCGCCAAAGAACAGAAATACCACGAGATTATAGAGCACCAGCGGCACCACCAGCAGGGGCACGATGAAGCCGTTGCTGCGCCGTGGGGCAGGACGGCTGGGCAGGATCACGGTCTCGGTCATGCTCGAACTCTCCGAATGGAGCCTCACCATGCCAGAGGAATTTGGCGGGCGGAAGGGGAGGGGCCAGAGCGGGTTGCTGCAGTCCGGCCCCTGCGGGTTGAGGTGGTATCGACCTATTGCTGTTGCTGCTGGTTGCCCTGGTCCTGGGAACCCTGCTGGCTGCCGTTGTTGCCGCCGCCACCATTGCCGCCGCCGCCAGCGCCCGTTCCAGCCCCTGTGTCCGTTCCGGTGCCAGTGCCAGTGCCAGTGTCGGGATCCGGCGGGGTCACGGTGCCAGTCCCGGGACCAGGTTGAGTTTCAGTTTCGGTTACCGGCTCGGCTTCCGGTTCCGGTACTGGGTCCGTGCCGGTCCCGGCGCCTGTCCCGCTGCCATTGTCAACGACCGGGGCGCTCCCCTCGATGCTCGGCGATCGTGACTCAGCCTCCGTCTCGGTCTCGGCCATCAGCCGCAAGCTTTCCTCGGGAAGGTTCAATATGGTTTCGCCCGGCTCCGACAGGAAGCAACCGCCTCCGGCCGCGCCGATGGCAAGGATTGCGAGCAGTTTGGCTCCGGTGGGGACCGGGCTGGCTTTTGCATTGTCGTTATTCATGGTGTCATTCCTTGCGGTTGCCCGCGGGGATACATGAATATAAAGCACTGTCATATCACAAATTTTGGCAATCCATTCATGACCAAGCCTTTCCGCAGCCCGTCAACGGCATGGGTGATTTTCGGCCTGCGCGCACTGGCAGCCATAGGCTCTTCGGCAATCTTCGGCTTGGTCGTGACCAGCGACGCGGCCGGAATCGACCTGCCGGCGGCCATTCTGGCGGGCCTGGTCTTCGGTGTTTTTTTTGTCGGGGGCACCGGCTATCGGATCATCCGCGCCGTATGGATGCGCGCGCTCGTGGCCGCGCCCGCTTCGTGGTCCGGCGCCACTGCGGCATCCGCCATCGCCTGCACTCTTGGCGCCTTGGGTTTGATGGCGATCGGCCATGACCCTGCGCGACTGCTGCTCGGCTACGCGCTCGCCATCAACTTTGCCTATCTCGCCGTCAAGGTGAGTTGCGCCCTTGCGGGCTGCTGCCACGCCGAGATCAGGCCAGGCAAATGGATATGGGCGCTGCGGCCGGTTGAAATCGGCGCGACGATGTTCGTCCTCGCGGCGACCGGCGCGCTCTGGTTTGCCGATCCCGGTGTGGGCGCCCTGGCGGGCCTTTCCGGCCATATGCTGTTGCGGCTGTTTTCCCGGAGAATGCGGGGGCGCTGGTCGAGCGGCTGGCCGCCTCTCAGTCAGCCGGGGGCCGAACTCGCACCGCTGCAGGTTCTGACCCTGATTGCGCTTCTTCTCACCATCTGGCCTGCATGAGCAATTGGGCGCCGCCATCGCCGGCGCCCGCCCTACTCTCAGCCCTGAACCGCGGCCCCCGGGAGTGACGGCACATTGGGCGAGGGTTTCCTGCGGGCGGCGTTCTGGGTGAGAAAGGAGATCGCCGCGAGGACAAGGCCCAGCAGGGCAGGGAAGTAGCCGCCATCACCGACATTGAGATGGGCAGACGCGGCCAGCAGCAGGTGGAACAGGATGCCGGCATAAGCCAGGTCGCTCAGGCGGACCGAGACGCGGCTGAGAATGGCGAGTGGCGCGGCGATTTTGGCCACGATCAGCACGGTCACCAGATAGGCGGGATAGCCGAAATGGGCGAAACCCTCTTCGATGAGCGGGCGCTGGAGCAGATACATCACCGCGCCGGAGGCATAGATCAGGCACAACAGAGCCGTGCTGATCCAATAGGCTATCCTGGCAAAATTCATCGCGCTGTTTCCTTTGGCTGTCGTGCCGGTATTTATTGTGCGGCATCAGCTATTTGAGAGCAAGGCCTCGAGGCTGTCATAGACGATTTCAAAACCGTCGGTCATGCCCATCTCGATGGCAGCGGCGCGAGCAGCGGCGTCGGCATAGCGCATCACCATGGTCATGCGCGTGCCGCCCTCATGGGCGACGAGATCGGTGGTGATCGTCGTGCCCGAAGTTTCGTCGCCGTTGAAATATTCGACATGGGTCATGTGCCGGGGCGCGTCGACGGCGATGATCGGCCCGGAAAAGAAGAACAGGACGCCCTCGGGGCCGGACCACTCGTAGTGAAAGCTGCCGCCGGGGCGCAGATCCATCTCGCAGCGGGTCATGGTGTCCTTCGAGGCCATCCATTGCGGGATCAGCGTCGGGTCGGTCATGGCGCGCCAGACGCGGGCCGGCGCATGAGAAAAACTGCGGCGGACGATAATATCGGTCTCGCCGACCTGGCTCACCTGCAAAGGGGCGATGTCCAATTGCTTGTTCATTCCTGGCTCCTTTCTGCGTCCCCGGCACTCCCGTCATCCTCGGGGAGCGCATCTAGTACGGCATCGAGTTTTTGGAACTGTGCCTCCCACAGGGCACGGTAGCGGCCCAACCAGTCCCACAGTTCGGCGACGGCGGCGGGGTTGAGGCTGCGGGGGCGGGCGGTGCCATCGATGCGGGTCTGGACCAGCCCGGCCTCTTCCAGCACTTTGAGATGCCGACTGATCGCCGGCTGGCTGATGGAAAAAGGACGCGCCAGATCCTGGACGGAGGCCTCGCCTTGGGCGAGCCTCTCGATGAGCGCGCGTCTCGTCGGATCTGCAAGGGCGGCAAAGGATCGATCGAGGTCAGACATATCGCACATCCGTTATAGAATAAGAACAATATATAGCAAATCGGTTATATAAGCAAGTGCGGTGTTTGCCGCGATCGCCGTTGATGCCTTGGGTTCTGAGGGTGGAGCGCGAAAGCTCCTGGACTTCGTCAGGAGCGTTGGCGGCTGCGCTCGCCGGCCGGGCCCGACAGAGCTCTCGTCAGGCCGGGCCTGACGGAACCCTCGTCTTCACGGGGGTGTTCCCCAGAGGTGATGACCAGGAGAGCCGGATGAACCCGTTTGTCGATGTGTGGAATGATGTGGCGACCTCGTTCGAGGCGACGCCGCCGCTGGTGGCGGCAGCGCGGCTGATCCTGGCGGTTGTGCTGGGTGGATTGATCGGGCTCGAGCGGGAGGCCAATTCCCGCAGTGCGGGGCTGAGGACCCATATCCTGATCTCGATGGGGGCGTGCCTCTTTGCGCTGCTGGCCTTCGAGATCATCGAATTTTCCGCCGATATCGAGGGCGAGCACTCGGCGGATCCGCTGCGACTCATCAGCTCGGTCACCTCCGGCGTGGCGTTCCTGGCAGCCGGTTCGATCCTCGTTTCCGGTGGCAAGGTCATGGGACTGACGACGGGGGCGGGCATGTGGATGGCCGGCGCGATCGGGCTGGCCTGTGGCATCGGCAAGATCGGGCTCGCGGTGATGGCGTGTGTATTGGTGCTGATCACGCTGTCGGTCATCGGGGCGGCGAAGAAGAAGCTTCCGGGAGCCGCCATGGCTGAGGATGAGAGCAGGTGATTTGCCCAATCCCTTCGAGGGGTGTTCAATCGGGGCGTGCTGGATCGTCATGTAGACGAAGCCCGGACGCGATGGACCGGGCAGCGCAGTGGAGGAATTCATGCAACAGGCCAAGAACATCGTCTGCATCTGGTATGACAAGGAGGCTGAGGAGGCCGCCCGCTTCTACGCCCAGACCTTCCCCGACACCCATGTGGGCAAGGTCAGCCGGGCTCCCAGCGACAATCCCTCGGGCAAGGAAGGGGACGTGCTGACCGTCGAGTTTTCGGTCATGGGCATACCCTGCATCGGGCTCAATGGCGGCCCGGCTTTCAAGCACACCGAAGCCTTTTCAATGCAGGTGACGACAGACAGCCAGGAAGAGACCGACCGCTATTGGGACGCCATTGTGGGCAATGGCGGGCAGGAGAGCATGTGTGGCTGGTGCCGGGACAAATGGGGCATTTCCTGGCAGATCACGCCGCGCGCCCTGTCCGAAGCCATGGCGGCGGGCGGCGCGGAGGCCAAGCGGGCCTTCGAGGCGATGATGAATATGAAGAAAATCGATGTCGCAGCGATCGAGGCTGCGCGGCGGGGGTAGCGGCAGGGTTTTTGCCGGGCGAAGCCCCCACCCTCAATCCCTCCCCACAAGGGGGAGGGAGGCGCTAGAGCCGATAGGCCCTTCAGACGACGGCACATGTGAAAACACCTCCCCGGGGGGAGGTGTTTTACGACAGCATCAGTCATGCGCTCCGTCTGAGCACAAACTACTTCTTGAGGTTGAGCGGGCCGACCATCTGTTCGGGCTTGACCTCGGCGTCGAATTCTTCGCCGGTGAGCAGGCCCAGCTCGATTGCCGTCTCGCGCAGCGTCGAGCCGTTCTTGTGGGCGGTCTTGGCGATCTTGGCGGCGTTGTCGTAGCCGATCTTGCGGTTGAGCGCGGTGACCAGCATGAGCGACTGGTCGACCAGCTGCTTGATGCGCTTGTGGTCCGGCTGGATGCCGATGGCGCAATTGTCGTTGAACGACTTGGCCGCGTCGGCGAGGAGGCGGACGGACTGCAGGAAATTATAGGCGATGACGGGCTTGAAGACGTTGAGCTCGAAATTGCCCTGGGACGCGGCAAAGCCGATGGCGGCGTCATTGCCCATCACCTGGGCGACGACCATGGTCATGGCCTCGGACTGGGTCGGATTGACCTTGCCGGGCATGATCGAAGAGCCGGGCTCGTTCTCGGGAATGGTGATTTCACCGAGGCCCGAACGCGGGCCGGAAGCGAGCCAGCGCACGTCATTGGCGATCTTCATGAAAGCTACGGCGAGTTGCTTCAGTGCGCCCGAGGTGCCGACGAAGGCGTCGTGGCCGGCGAGCAGGGCGAACTTGTTGGGGCCGGTGACGAAGTCATGGCCGGTGAGGTCGGCGATTTCCTTGGCCACGGCCACGGCATAGTCGGGATGGGCATTAAGGCCCGTGCCGACGGCGGTGCCGCCGAGGGCCAGTTCCTTGAGCTGGGGCATACTGGCCTTGATGGCGGCCAGCGCGTAGTCGATCTGAGCCACCCAGCCGGAGATTTCCTGGCCCAGGGTCAGCGGGGTCGCGTCCTGGAGATGGGTGCGGCCGATCTTGACCACATCCATGAATTCTTCCGACTTCGCGGCCAGCGTGTCGCGTAGGAGGCCAACGCGTTCGTAGAGATAGTTTTCCACCGCTTCCACGGCCGCGATGTGCATGGCGGTCGGGTAGGTGTCGTTGGAGGACTGGCTCATATTGACGTGGTCATTGGGGTGCACGGGCTTTTTCGAACCCATGGTGCCGCCGGCCATCTCGATGGCGCGGTTGGAGATGACCTCGTTGACGTTCATGTTGGACTGGGTGCCCGAACCTGTCTGCCAGACGACCAGCGGGAAATGATCGGCGAGCTTGCCGGCAATCACTTCGTCGGCGGCGGCGACGATGAGGTCGCGGGTAGCTTCGTCCATGAGGCCGAGCTTGGTATTGGCGAGGGCTGCGGCCTTCTTGAGAATGCCGAAGGCGCGGACGATCTCGGTGGGCATCTTTTCCCCGCCGATGTCGAAGTTCATCAGGCTGCGGGCCGTCTGCGCGCCGTAATATTTGTCGGTCGGCACATTGATGGTGCCCATGGTGTCCGATTCAACGCGCGTGGTCATGCCTGGCTCTCCAAAGCTGCTGCCGCTTCTTTTGGCGGGGGGAGGGTAAAACAAAACGGCCGACCCTTGTGCAGGATCGGCCGCGAAATTTTCAATTCGAGCGCATCAGCGCCGCAAGCCCCGGGGCTTACTTCTTGACGGCGAGAATCTGACGGCCGCGATACATGCCGGTCTTGAGATCGACGTGGTGCGGACGGCGCAGCTCGCCCGAATCCTTGTCTTCCACATATGTGGGGTTTGCGAGAGCGTCAGCCGAGCGACGGAAGCCGCGCTTCATCGGCGAGGTCTTGCGTTTTGGAACTGCCATGGTCCGGTCCTTCCGAATTCAATTATTTTCCGCCGCCGCGAGACGGCTCAGAGATCTCGTCTCTGATGGGGGATTGGCGCGGTCTATAGATGACTTGCCGGGTTTTGGCAACACGAGTCAGTGCGGGATTTGCGATGAGCGCGACAGGCGCTGCGCCTTTTTCCGGCGGCCGGCTCCGTCGTGCCGGTCATCCCCCAATTCGCGCGGGAGGAGGGGGATGACCTTTGGTGGCTTGCCACCCTTGCCCAGGGCGATCCTTGGCCTAGAACAGAGGCGGGATGGCGCCGAGGGGGACGAGGCCGGAAGAGACTGTCCCGGCGCGGAAATTGACCTGATTGACGTGGCGCCCATCATTGCCGGGAACGCCGAGCACGAGGGTGCGCCAGGGCTCCTCGATCATCGGGCCGATGCGCTCGGCAACGCCATGGGAGGTGATGTCGATCTGGCCATTGAGCAGGCCGGCCTCGTCGAGCATGAGGTTGCCATTGGCTTCGAGATCGGAGCCTGCGTCCTTGGAGCGCAGCGCGATGGCGTCGAGCCGGCCGCCGGCGCGCTGCCATGTCGGCAGCAGGGTTGCGGTGTCGATGTCGCGCAGATCGTCCGGGAGGCGGGTGATTTCGCTCTCAAGCTCGATATCGGCGGCCTGGACTGCGGCGCCGGGGAAATCGAGGGCGGTGGTGCGGGCGTAGAGGGCAAGATCGGCCAGGCCCTCTTGGGCGTCGTGGCGCTCGGGGATGTCGAGCAGATGCATTTCCACAGTGCCGGCGCGAGCGATCAGCGCATCGCCGAAGAGCAAATCGTTCCAGCTCACATTGGTGCCGACGATGGACAGGCGGGCAATGCGCCAATTGTCGACCCGCAGGCTGGCTTCGAGACCATCCCAGGACAGGGCGGAGCGCTGGCCGGTGAAGGCGTCCGAAATCTCGGCGGCACCGCGCGCCGACGCAATCAGATGGGTGGGGCGGTACACGACCGCGCTGGCGCGCACTTCGGGGATTTCGACCATGACATCGCCCGAAACGATCACGGCGTCGGTGCAATCAATGTCGATATTGAAGGGATAGCCGCCCATGCCCAGTGTGGCACAGGTGAGCTGGGGACTGGTTTCGCCATCGGCAAAGGCGAGGGCCTCGACCTGCTGGCGGATCTGGCCGGTGACAAAATACCAGCCTGCCGTCCAGGCGATGACGAGGAGGAGGACGATCGAGCCCAGAATAATGATTCGCTTCTTCATCGTTCTCTTCTATCTTTGCGGACGCCGGGGCAAAAGCGGATTGCTTGACGCAGCGGTTCGGGCGCAAACTGGCAGGCGCCCGTTGGGCCAGGACCAGGCTGGCATGGATTTGTGATGCAGGACTTTACCGAAAACCAGTCTCATTGGGTGTTTGGATACGGATCGCTGATCTGGAATCCGGGCTTTGTGCACACAAGCGCGCAATTGGGATTGCTGCGTGGCGCGCATCGCTCGCTCTCGATCATTTCGCACCATCATCGCGGCACCCAGGAGCGGCCGGGGCTCGTGTTCGGACTGACGCGGGGCGGCTCGTGCCGCGGCATGGTTTTCGAGGTGGCGGCGGCTGACTGGCCGGCGGTACGGGCCTATCTCGAAGAGCGTGAGCAGGTGACCTCGGTCTATCGCGACGTGATGCGGCCGGTTCGGCTCGATGACGGCCGAAGGGTATCCGCGCTGGCCTTTCTGGTGGATGAACGGCACGCGCAGTTTGCCGGGGCGCTCAGCCTCGAGCAGCAGGCAGAGATGGTGCTGGCAGGGGTAGGGATCTCCGGGCGCAATGTCGACTATGTGGTCAATACGGCCCGGCATCTGCAACTATTGGGCATTCGCGATCGCATGCTCGATCAACTGGTGGCGCAGTTGGGAGAAAAGGCGGCCGAAGGTCAGGCCGCCTGAGCCGAGGCCGAAGCAGCGGGGCCGCCGCCTTCAAGATCAACAATGGTCGAAAGCCGCTCGCCCTCTTCGGTCGGGGCCGTGAGGCGGATGATGCTCTGCGCCTCGCCAAGGGCGCGGCGGAACCGGGTACGGCTGAGCGGATCGGCGACAAGTTCGGCTGTCGATCCCACCCACAGCACCGCCTTGGCGCCAGCGATCAGGTAGAGATGATTTTCCCGAAGCGTAAAGCCGTCGAGGCTTTCCGACACGATGCCATAGAGGCGGCCGGAAACGCCTTGCCAGCTCGTGGCGTGGTCGGCGGAATGGGCGTCGCTATTTGGCATCGGGCTGTTCCTCCTTTGATGGAGCGGAACAAAAGTGGAACGGAAAAGCGAATCAGTCAAGACAACTTCGCTAGCGCACTAGATGTATGGTGTCTCATACAATTTATGTCAATATTTAGTAGTCTGGCGATCCTTGAGCGCCTGAATGCGCTCGGCGAGGCCGGGATCAACGGGGCGATCGAGTCCTTGTTCCACCGCTTCGAGCACTAATTCGTCAGTGCTCTCTTCGATCGCAGCGCGCAATTGGAGAAGGAATATGTCGGGAGCAAGGCCGGGCTGGATCGGCGGCAGGAAGCGCGCCTTGGCTTTTCCGGGCCAGATCACGGGGGAGTTGCGTCCCCAGAAAAGGCCTGAATTGAGCGCCACAGGCACGACCGGCACGTTCAGTTCGCGATAGAGCCGGACGATCCCCTGCCGGTAGTCCGGTGGGGCGAGGGCGGCCTTGCGCGTGCCCTCGGGGAAGATGACGATGCGGCAACCGCGCTCGATGGCGCTGTGGGCCTGCGCCATCATCAGGGGGATGGCTTCCGAGCCCCGCTGCCGGTCAACCTCGATGCAGTCGAGCGAACGGGCGGCCCAGCCGAAGAAGGGGATGCGCATCAGCTCCTTCTTGACGATATAGGCGGGCCGGCCAGTGTGGGGGAAGATGGCAAAGACGTCCCAATCGGACTGGTGCTTGGCCGCGATGATGCAGCCGCCCTCCGGGATGTTCTCGACACCTGTCACTTCGGTGCCGACCCCGGCTATGGTGCGCAGGAAGGCGATATTGGAGGCGCACCAATAGCGCGCCAGATGCCAGCTGAGGCGGGTGCGGCCCGCCACGAGGCCGATCGTTCCGATGATGATGGCGATGATCGCCGTCTGCCCGATAAAGACCAGGTAGAAAAGGGCGGTCCGTATCGCCTGGATAGCCGTCTTGATGGTCATATATCCTCCCGACACCCTGGGGCGCCCCTTTTCATAGCCTCAGCATTTCGGCTTGGCGAGAGCGGGGAGGGCTCAGGAGGCTTCGCTGAGATAGCGCCGAACGGTAACGCGCGAGGTGATTGCGGTGAGGACGGCGATCACCGGCACGACGAGGGCGGTGAGGATCATGCCATCCACCCCGAGCACGAACTGGCCGAAGAGCACGCCCATCTGGGCCGTCGCCTCGTGGGGCAGGACGCTGCCGGCGGCCGCGCCGATGGCCGCAAAGAAAAGCGTTGCCAATACTGCGCCCAAAAGCCCGCCCTGCAGGCCAATGGACAGGAACCGCCCCTGGAACTCGCCGGCAATGAATTTGTTGGAGGCGCCAATGAAGTGCAGCACGTCGACGATTTCGCGGTTCGAGGCCATGGCGCCGCGCGTGGCGAAGACGATGGCGAGGACGGTGGCCACTCCGATCAGCCCGAGGACGAGCAGGCCGGACAAGACGACCGTGCCGGCCATGGTGTTGAGCTGCTGGCGCCAGGCGGCGTGGGTATCGAGGCTGGCTCCCTTGATGGCGCCCAGATTGCGCTCCAGCGAAGCGATATCGGCATCGACCGGATCGGCCAGTTGCACGACGACAAGGCGCGGGATGGCAATGACGGAAAGGTCGAGGCCGGCGCCGAGCCAGGGCTGGAGCAGGGCCTGGCTCTCCTCGATGGTGAGGGCGCGCGCGCCCGAAACGCCGGGCGTGGCCTGGGCGAGGGAAACGGCGGTGCGCAGATTGCTTTCCATCACCTCGCCTTCGACGGGGCGCAGCTGGATGGTGAGTTCGCGCCCGACATCGGCCGACCAGGCGATGGCCGATTTCTGGACAAGCACGACGCCGCCCAGGGTAACGGCGGACAAAAAGCTCATAATGGTGATGAGCAGCAGGAGCGTGCGGCCGGCGACGCTTTTTTCGGGGACGATGGGGGCGCCGCCGCTGCGACGCGGGATGGGCAGCCAATGGGGCAGTCGCGACAGCAGGGTCTTAGTCATGAATGGTCAACTCCCCCTTGTTGAGCACCATGCGCGGATAGGGGAAGCGATCGAGCAGGGGCAGTTCATGCGTGGCCAGAATGATGGTCATGCCCAGGGTGCGATTGAGCTCGGCAAAGAGATGGACCAGCCGGCTCGACAGATCGGGATCGACATTGCCGGTAGGCTCGTCGGCGAGCAGCACTTTGGGGCGGGCGATGACGGCGCGGGCAATGGCGGCGCGCTGCTTTTCACCGCCGGAGAGAACCGTGGGCAGGGCGTGCATGCGCTCGCCGAGGCCAACCCATTCGAGCAGCTCGGTGACATTGGGCCGGTATTCGCTCTCCGGCTGGCCAAGGACGCGCAGGGGCAGCGCCACATTTTCGAAAGTGGTCAGATGATCGAGAAGGCGAAATTCCTGGAAGACGATGCCGATATGGCGGCGCATCTGCAGGAGCTGGTCATGGGTGAGCTGGCCGACATCCTCGCCGAACATGGTGACATTGCCGCGGCTGGGCTTCAGCGACAGCAGCAACAGGCGCAGCAGGCTGGTCTTGCCCGAGCCGGACGGGCCGGTGAGGAAGTGGAACGAGCCGGGCTCGATGGAAAAGGACAGGTCCCTCAGGATCTCCGGGCCATTGCCGTAACGCAGGCCCACGTCGGAAAATTCGATCAAGGACGGGTGCTCCCCAGCTTGTCCGGTGGTGTTGGCGCCGTGCGCGAATCAGGTGGCGCCCATCATAGCAGCGACGGGCCGCCATCGCGGCATCGGCCTGCCGCTTTGGACGGGGGAAAGCGGCACAATTGTGATCGTGGGGTCGGTTTGAGGAGTATTAACCGGACCGGGGATAGGGTTGGGGCCTGTTAACGGGACCTGTTTCTCCGATCCAATGATTATCACCTGCCCCAATTGCCAGACGAAATATCAGGTGACCTACGAAGCCATCGGCTCGGTAGGGCGCAAGGTGCAGTGCGCCAGCTGTCAGCAATCCTGGCAGCAGCGGCCGCCTGCGCCGATGGTCTCGCCAGAGCCCGAATCGGATCAGCTGTTCGAGGAAATCGCCGAAGATGCGCTCGACGAGGCGCTGCAGGCCGAACAGCGCGAAGCGGCACAGCAGGAGGCCGAGGAGCGGCGCGCCCGCAGATTGGCCGAAAGAGCCCAGGAACCGGAAAAAAAGAAAAAGACCGCCGACGCGGCCGAGTTGCGCAAGCGCCAGCAGGCCTTTTCGCGGCGCCAGACCGCCATGTTCTCGAGCCTGCCCATGGCGCGCATGCGCCGGACGGCGCGGATCGTGGCCGGCGGGCTCCTGGCCTGCATAGTGGGTCTCGGCTTTTTCGGCCGGGTGCAGATCGTGGAGCGCTATCCGGACCTGGCGGGGCTCTATTCAGCCGTGGGGCTGGGGGTCAATGTGGTGGGGCTGGACCTGGCGCAATTGCAATCGAGCCGCAGCGTTGCCGAGGGCAAGGAAGCGCTCGCCGTTTCGGCCCAGATCGTGGGGATGATGTCCGACCCGGTGGCCGTGCCGCCCGTATTGGTGAGCCTGCTCGATGCCGAGGATCGCACGGTCTATGAGTGGATCGTCTCGCCGCGCGTGCGCGACCTGATGGCGGGGGAGCGGGCGACGTTCGATACACGCCTGTCGCTGCCGCCGAGTGAGGCGGTGCGGGTGCGCCTCAGCTTTACCAATGGCCGGGCCGCGCGTGGTTCTGCCAACGAACCCAACCAGGCCGGTCCGCGCGAGGACAGCGCGGCTCCCCAACACGCTCCGGCCGTTTCCTCGCAGCCGCAAATTCCAGCGCACTGAGTTTTGGTGGCCCATGCGGGCCGCATGATGGCATGATTTTGCGGCCTGCGGGACGCACGCATTTTTTCAGGAGACCCCATGGCCCGCATTCTTGTTGCAGAAGACGATCCGTCGGTTCGCGCCTTCGTGGTCACTGCGCTGACGATGAAGGGCCATGAGGTCGTGGCCGAAGAAGATGGTGGCCTGGCGGCCGAAACCGCGGATGCGGAAAACGGCCGGTTCGACCTCATGCTGTCCGACATCAAGATGCCGGTGATGGACGGGATCGCGCTGGCCCTGCATGTGGGCGCTGCCTATCCCGAGATCACCATCGTGCTGATGACCGGCTTTGCCGACCAGCGCGAGCGGGCCCATGGGCTAGACGCGCTGATCTATGACGTGATCACCAAGCCGTTCACCCTGGCCGACCTCCTGGCCAAGGTTGAGGACGCGCTCGAGGGGCGGCCGGTGGAAGTTGTCTCGATTGCCCGCAAGGGGCTGGAGCACTAGCGCCGGTCACGCTGCCCTGGCGGTCGCCAGGGCGTGCACGGTCTCCGCCACGGCCTGCTCGAAAGGCGTGGTAGCGTCGGGTCCGAGCATGGCATCGAGCCGCGGATCGACCAGCTCCATCTCGTTGTCCCACAGATAGCGCATGCGGAAGAGATCGCGCATCACCGGGTTGACGAGGCCCGCAGCGCGGATCATCCACCACGGGAAGGGCCTCACCGAAAGCCGCCGACCGAGGCCCGCCTCTATGGCCGCCATGATCTGGCGGTGGGAAATCCAGTGGCCGGCAAAATGGAAGTTTTTGAACTTGCCCAGCGCCTGCCGCTTCTCGGCGAGGGTGACGAAAGCCCGACCGAGATCGGGCAGATAGGCCCATGAATGGCGCAGATCGAGCGCGCCGAGGTGATAGACGCGATCGCGGGCGAGATGCATCAGCATGGCCTGGCCGTACCAGTCGTCGGCATTGCCGCCGCCGTAGAAATCGCCCGCGCGCAGGATGAGGATTTGGAAGCCGGCTTTTTCCGCCGCCTCGGCGAGCATGGTTTCGAGCCGGATGCGGATCGTGCCGCGGGGCTGTTCGCCCTCCTGTCGGAGCGCGGGCGAGATGGTGCGGTCGGCGGCCCGATAATTGTAGATGGTGCCTGGGAAAATGAGGGTCTTGCCCGTGCCGGCCATGGCGTCGAGCACGACCTGCAGCTGGGCCTCGGCCCGGCCATTGCCCCATTGGTCATAGCGCAGGTGCAGGCCATGGACCACGACATCGGCATCGGCGATGGCGCGCCGGACAATGGCGAGGTCATTGGCGTCGCCGGCGATGAATGTCGTGCCGGGGACGGGCTTGCGATTGGCGCGGCCAAGGCCGGTGACGGACCAGCCCGCCGCGGCGAAAGCGACCATGGCGGCGTGACCGAGATGACCGTTACTGCCGAGAATAGTGACTTTGGATCTGTCTGAGAATGAGGTCATCTTACCTGTCCGATGCGACCGAGATGGGTGATGGAAAAGCTGTCGGGAGATTTGAGGCCATAGCCGAGCATGCGGTCGAAGCCGGAATGGGCAAGGACCAGCGCCCCGACGCCGACCAGGGGCGGCATGGAGATCGCGATCCCGAGGGCCAGAAGGACGATGCCGAGGGCATAGATGTGCGCGCCATTGTAGAAGGCGGCGCCGTATCGCGGCCCGAGGAGATAGCCGAGGAAGGTGAGGTCGGGACTGAAGAAGACCAGCAGAGCCGCCCACCATTGGAGGCCTGAATCGGCGTGCCAGAACAGGGCGAGCCCCGCCAGAAAGACCAGTGCGCCCTCAATGCGCTGCGAGGTGACTGCGTATTGCATTTTTGTTCCCCTTGATTGCTGAAGCCTATAATCGACGCTACAGATGCGTATGGCGATTGACTGAATTCAGGTGTCGGGTATTCAAATATGAATGGGGAGCCGGATTGGGCGCTGTGGCGCAGCTTTGCGGGGGTCGTGGAGCAGGGCTCGCTCTCGGGCGCGGCGCGGGCGCTGGGTCTCAGCCAGCCGACGGTCGGACGCCATATCGAGACGCTCGAAGGCCAGCTCGGCCTAGCCCTCTTTGACCGGACGCTCGCCGGGCTCAAGCCCAATGAGGAGGCGCTGCGGCTTTATGAGCCGGTCAAGACCGCACAGGCGGCGTTGGCCGAAGCGACGATCCTGGCCCAGGGGGCGCAGCAGGCCATGGGCGGCACGGTGCGGCTGACGGCCAGCGCCATGATTTCAAATTATGTGCTGCCGGGCGTATTGGTCAGCGTGCGGGCGCTCCATCCCTCCATCGCGCTTGAAATCGTCCCCTCCGATTCGGCCGAGAACCTGCTCATGCGCGAAGCCGATATTGCCCTGCGCATGTTCCGACCGACGCAATTGGAGCTCGTGACACGCCATATCGGCGATATTGCCATGGTGGCGGTGGCCCATGAGCGCTATCTGGCGCGCCGCGGCCGGCCGACCAGTCTTGCGGAATTATGGACCCATGACCTCATCGGGTTCGACCGCTCGGACGCCATTATCGCCCATGCCCGCAGCCTCGGCTTCGCCATCGGCCGGGACAATTTTCCGCTGCGTTCGGACAGCCAGACTCATTTGTGGGAATTGGTGCGCGCCGGGCTCGGCATCGGGTTCGGGCAGGAAAATCTGGCCCGCGCGACCCCCGGGCTGGTGGTGCTTCCGATCGCGCTCAAGGTGCCGCCCCTGCCGCTATGGCTGACCACGCACAGGGAGTTGTTCACCTCGCATCGGATTCGTGCCATCTATGATGCTGTCGCGGCGGGACTGAGCGACTATATCAAGAACAGTTCAACCTCCTCCGGGAGTCGTTAGGCGCTATGCAAACACTTCTCAACATCGCCATTGCCCTCGCCCTTTTGTTCGTCGTCATCGTGCTCGGCATGGGACTTTGGAACATGCTCAAGGGCGGGCCGGGCAATACCAGCCAGAAACTCATGAGACTGCGCGTCATCGGGCAGGGCATCGCCCTGATCTTCCTGATGGGGGCGCTGTTCTTTTTCGGTAATGGTGGCGGCGGCAGCTAAAGCCGTTCCCCACCCCCGTCATTCTCGTCAAGGCGCTCGTGCTCAATGGTCAAAATCAACAAGATCTACACGCGGACGGGAGACGATGGCACCACCGGGCTGGTGCGCGGGCCACGCCGCACCAAGCACGATCTGCGCATTGAAGCCTATGGCACGGTAGAAGAGGCCAATGCCTTCATCGGCAATGCGCGGCTGGCCAGCACCACCATGCCCAAGGTGGACAATGTGCTGTCGCGTGTTCAGAACGATCTTTTCGATGTCGGCTCGGATCTGGCGACGCCCGGGGCCGATACGCCTGACGCCGAATACCCCTCGCTGCGGGTGCGGGCAGTGCAGACCGACTGGCTCGAAAAGCAGATCGATCATTTCAACGCCGACATCAAGCCGCTGACGAGCTTCATCCTGCCCGGCGGCACGGCGCTGTCGGCGGCGCTTCATATCGCGCGCACGGTTACGCGGCGGGCCGAGCGCCTGGTTTCGGCGCTGGTCGAGGTGGAGCCGGACACGAGCAAGGAAGCCCTGCGCTATCTCAACCGGCTGTCGGATCTGCTCTTCGTGCTCGGACGCGTCGCCAATGCCAATGGCGAAAAGGACGTCTTGTGGGTGCCGGGCAATTATGGTGACGTCAACAAAGGCTGAGCACCTTTCGGCCCCCGTGAGGAGAGGCCGAATTGTTCCTGCCCCTGCATGATCTGAACCCGCACCGTCATGTCGATTTTCCCTATGTGACCTATGGGTTGATCGGGATCACGTTACTGGTCTTCCTCATCCAGTCCCTGCTGCCCCCGTCCGGCTTCGAGCGGGCGACGATCGAATTCGGCATGATCCCCATCGTGGTGCGGGATCTCTATCCCCAGCCGCTGCCCTGGCTGCCGGACTGGGCGACTTTGATCACCTACGCCTTCCTCCATGCAGACTGGCTGCACCTTCTGAGCAATATGCTGTTCCTCTGGGTGTTCGGGGACAATATCGAGGATGCGCTGGGGCATTTTCGGTTTCTGCTGTTTTACCTCGCCTGTGCCGTTCTGGCGGCGCTGGCGCATCTGGTGTTTAATTTCGACGGCAATGGGCCGCTGATCGGCGCCTCGGGCGCGGTCGCCGGGGTGATGGGCGCCTATATCCTGCTGTTTCCCCATGTGCGGGTGTTCGTGCTGGCGAAAATCGTCTGGTTCATCCCGCTGCCGGTGCCGGCCTTCTGGATGCTTGGCTTCTGGGTGGCCAGCCAGCTTTTCTATGCCCTCATCGGATCGAACGAGCCGGTGGCGTGGTGGGCGCATGTGGGGGGATTCGTGGCCGGGATTGGGCTGGCCACGGTGTTGCGGCGGCGGGGCGTGCCCTTGCTGGGTGGGCGATAGAAGGGGGTTTGTTTACCCTCGATCGGCTAGGCTCATCGCAGTTAGTATTGCGTTGGGACCAATAGCCGATGGAAGCCGATCTCGCTTCGACCCTTATTGCTGCGCGCTCGAACATGACGCAGCATTCCGTACAATTGGCGGTGGTCAAGAAGGCCCACGACATGCAGACGCAGCTGCTCGACATGCTGCTGCAGCCCGCCCAGGCGGTGTTGCCGCCCGGACAGGGCGGCAATGTGGACAAGACTGCTTGAGTTTTTCGGTCTTTCGCCCAGGGGCGTGTCTGAGGGCGCAGCCATTGGCGCTTAGCGCTCATGGCCTTGTCTCCCGGAATCTTTCCACTGGAGCGATTGTGCCTCTGGCCGGCGGTAAGCCCCTCACCCTAGAGCATTTCACCGCGTCGTTGACGCGATGAAATCACTCTAAGTCCTTGTTTTGTCGCGTTTCCGAACCGGAAAAGTGGTGTCCACTTTTCCTGGAAACGCTCCAACCCTCTCCCCGGTGGGGCGAGGGGACTTGGCCGGTGTGCTCGGCCAAAAAGTGCCCGCCCAAACTATCCCCGCAACCCGATCAGTGCCTCGATGACGGCGCGACCGTCCTTGCTGTGCCATTCGGCCGGGCCCTGCAGCACGGCAAGTTCGCAGCCTTCGGGATCGAGCAGCAGGGTTGCCGGCAGGCCCACCGCCACGGCTTCGCGCTTGAGCCTGTCGAAGGCGGCGAACGTGTTGTCGGCATAGAGCGGCAAATTCTTGAACTGACCCTCGTCCAGAAATTCCTGCGCCTTGGCGAGGCCGCCTTCGCCGATATCGAGGTTGATCGGCACCACCTGGAATTGATCCGAATTGTAATCGGTGGCGATCTCGTCGAGCGCCGGCATTTCCTCGCGGCAGGGGACACACCAGCTGGCCCAGAAATTGACCAGCAACGATTTTCCGGAGAAATCGGCCAGAGTCATCTCTTTGCCGGTCTCGTCCTTGAACGCCATGTCGGCATAGCCACGGCCCTGTCCCGTCCCGTTGAGCGCGGCCAGTTCGCCTACCGCCGCGGCATCGACGATCTGGGCTGCTGCGACATTGGCGGGGCAGGAGTTGGCGGAGGCGGCATTGCCGAGATAAAACCACGCCGCTATAGCTACGCCCATTCCGGCCAGACCCAGCCCCAGGACGAACGGCATATTGTTCCGACCGGCTGATTGGGTGGTGCTGGGTTTCGACATGGACTTCTCCGAAAGGTATCCGATGAGCAACAAGATGTGGGGCGGACGCTTCGCTACCGGCCCCGACGCCATCATGGAAGAGATCAACGCTTCGATCGGATTTGATCAGCGCCTCTACCGCCAGGATATTGCCGGATCGAAGGCCCATGCGACAATGCTCGAAGCCACGGGCATTTTGACGCGAGAGGACCGCGACGCCATCCTCGCCGGTCTAGACGAGGTGCTCTCCGAAATCGAGAACGGCACGTTCACATTCTCGCGGGCCCTGGAAGACATTCATATGAATGTGGAAAGCCGGCTGCGCGAAAAGATCGGCGACGCTGCCGGGCGCCTGCATACGGCGCGCTCGCGCAACGACCAGGTGGCCACCGATTTCCGCCTCTATGTGCGCGACACCATCGACACGCTGGTGACCCAGATCGAAACGCTGCAGCTTGGCCTCGTGACCCGTGCCGAGGAGGAAGCCGAGACGATCCTGCCCGGCTTTACCCATTTGCAGAACGCCCAGCCGGTGACCTTTGGCCATCATCTGCTCGCCTATGTCGAAATGCTGGGCCGCGATGCCGGCCGCCTCGTCGATGCGCGCAAGCGGCTCAACGAAAACCCGCTGGGCTCGGCCGCGCTCGCCGGCACGCCCTATCCGATCAATCGCGAGATGACGGCCGAGGCGCTGGGCTTTGACCGGCCGACCGCCAATTCGCTCGATGCGGTATCGGATCGCGATTTCATCCTCGAGACGCTTGCTGCCGCCTCGATCTGCGCCATGCATCTCAGCCGCCTTGCCGAGGAAATGGTGATCTGGTCGAGCGCCCAGTTCGGCTTCATCAAGCTTTCGGACAAGTTCACCACCGGCTCGTCGATCATGCCGCAAAAACGCAATCCGGACGCTGCCGAGCTGGTCCGCGCCAAGATCGGGCGGATCCTGGGGGCGCTGACCTCGCTGCTCGTGGTGATGAAGGGGCTGCCGCTCGCCTATTCCAAGGATATGCAGGAAGACAAGGAAGTCGCCTTCGACGCCCTCGACGCCCTGTCCCTCTCGCTCGCGGCCATGACCGGCATGGTCGCCGACATGGCTCCGAACCGCGAAAAAATGCATGCGTCGGCTTCCGCAGGCTTTTCGACGGCCACCGACGTGGCCGACTGGCTGGTGCGTGAGCTCAACATTCCGTTCCGCGACGCCCACCATATTACCGGGCAGGTCGTGGCGCTGGCCGAAGCCAAGAATTGCGGGCTCGAAGGCCTCACGATCGAGGATTTCAAGACCATCGACGAGCGCATCGACAGCCGCATTCACAAGGTTCTCACCGTCGAAGCCTCGGTCGCGGCGCGAAAATCCTATGGCGGTACGGCGCCGGCCAATGTGTTTGCACAGGCGGCGCGCTGGAAAAGCCTGCTCACCGGCGAGGCTCACGAGCCGCGTGCCCTCAAGGGCAAGAAGCATGGTGGCCATGGCGATGGCGGGATCGAATAGGGCGTTTGCCGCTCAATTCGAGCGCTAGAGCCATTGAGAACGGGGCTGCCGCTTTTGCGGCGGCCCGCAAATAGATTTAACGCGGCCCCTTCTACTCGGGATCGGCCCGGCCTTTGCCGGGTGATATCTGGGGCGCTGGGCCAATCAGGGGCGAAAAATTGGTCCACCATTTCAACCATCGCGACGGCGTGCTTTTTGCCGAGGACGTCAATGTCAACGAACTCGCCGAGAAGGTGGGGACGCCGTTTTACGTCTATTCCAGCGCTACGCTGCGCCGCCATGTGCGGGTGGTGCGCCAGGCCTTCGATGGCATTCCGATGCTGATGGCCTATGCGATGAAGGCCAATTCCAATCAGGCCGTGCTCAAGCTCATGGCCTCGGAAGGCTGTGGCGCCGACGTGGTTTCGGGCGGCGAGCTACAGCGGGCACTGGCGGCTGGCATTCCGGCCGAGAAGATCGTGTTCTCGGGTGTGGCCAAGACCGTTGCTGAAATGCGGCAGGGGCTCCAGGCGGGGATCAAGTGCTTCAACGTCGAGAGCGAGCCGGAGCTGGAGCGCCTCTCCATGGTCGCTTCCGATCTGGGACTGACCGCGAAAGTCTCGGTGCGCATCAATCCCGATGTCGATGCGCGCACCCATGCCAAGATATCGACCGGCAAGAGCGAGAACAAGTTCGGCATTTCCTATAAGCGCGCCCGTGAGGTTTATGCCCGGATCGCACAATTGCCCAATATCGAGGCGGTGGGCGTCGATATGCATATCGGCAGTCAGATCACCGATCTCGAGCCGTTCGGCAATGCCTTCGGGCTGATGGCCGAACTGGTGACGGCGCTGCGGGCGGATGGGCACACCATTCATCACGTCGATATCGGGGGCGGTCTCGGCATCCCCTACAATGTCGACGAAGAAGCGCCGCCCCATCCGGAAGCCTATGCCGCCGTCGTGCGCGACAGGGTCGGCCAGCTGGGTTGCTCGCTGGTGATCGAGCCGGGACGCCTGCTCGTGGGCAATGCCGGCATTCTCGTCACCAAGGTGGAATATGTGAAGGAGGGGCAGAGCAATTTCATCATCGTCGATGCGGCGATGAACGATCTCATCCGCCCCACGCTCTATGAGGCCCATCACGAGATCCAGCCGGTCAATCCGTCGAACCTGCCGCCGATCACGGGCGACATTGTCGGCCCGGTCTGCGAGACGGGCGACTACCTGGCCAAGGGACGCACCATTGCCGGGGTCAAGGAAGGGGATCTGCTGGCCGTGATGAGCGCCGGCGCTTATGGGGCGGTGATGGCGTCCACCTACAATTCGCGTCCGCTGATTCCAGAAGTGCTGGTGGATGGCGACCGCTGGCACGTCATCCGCCCGCGCAAGAGCATCGAGGAATTGCTGGCGCTGGATAGTGTGCC
This sequence comes from Devosia sp. FJ2-5-3, assembly GCF_029201545.1. Taxonomy (NCBI): domain Bacteria; kingdom Pseudomonadati; phylum Pseudomonadota; class Alphaproteobacteria; order Hyphomicrobiales; family Devosiaceae; genus Devosia; species Devosia sp. FJ2-5-3. The sequence goes on from NZ_CP104007.1 coordinate 521,174, forward strand.
AGACTGGGTTTGAGCGCTTCCTGATCACCGAAAACCCCCACCTAACCTCCCTCTGATAGGGGGAGGAACCGATCGCGTGTGCGGGGCGGGGCTAAAACCCGAGCTGCCGGCGAACCTGCTCGGCGGTGGCACCCTGGGCGCGCAGGTCGGCGAGAGTTTGCGAGCCCTTTGACTTGCTCAGCTTCTGGCCGCTGTCATCGAGCAGCAGGCGGTGGAAGTGATAATAGGGCGTGGGCAGGCCCAAGAGCATCTGCAAGAGCACATGAATATCGGTCGCGGCCTCCATGTCGCGGCCGCGCGTGACATGGGTGACACCTTGCGCCGCATCGTCAATGACGACGCTCAAATGGTAGCTCGTCGGAATGTCTTTCCTCTGCAGCACCACATCGCCCCAACGCTGCGGCCGGGCATAGCGGATTTGCGGTCGATCCAGAATTGTCGGGCCGATTACCGAAAAGGAGAGCGAACGGGTCATCTCCAGCGCGGCCTCGACATCGAGGCGGAACTGGACGGGATCGCCGCGCTCGAGCCGCTCGATACGCTCGGCATTGGACAGGTGCCGGCAGGTCCCCGGATAAAGCGGCGCGCCTTCGGGATCGGGTTCGCTCGCATGGGCGGCGATGTCGGTGCGGCTGCAAAAGCAGGGATAGAGCAGATCCATGGCGCGTAGCCGATTGGCCGCGTCCATATAGATCTCGAACCGGTCCGACTGGTGCATGACCGGCTCGGGCCAGGAAAGGCCCAGCCAATGCAGATCCTCGAAGATGGCTGCGGTAAATTCGGGTTTACACCGGTTGGTGTCGATGTCCTCGATGCGTAAATGCGCAGTGCCCCCCAAAAGGTCGGCGGCGCGCCAGGTAATGAGCGCGGACAAGGCATGGCCGAGATGCAGGCGGCCATTGGGGCTTGGGGCGAAACGGAGAAGCGGTTTGGACATAATTTTATCCCCTAGCATTGCAGGACCAGTGTCGTCACCGCGCATCGACACGGAAGACGGCGTGGCCTGGCATCTCGACGCCCTTGTCGAGCGGGTGCCGCTCCTCCTGCCGATGCGGGACAGGGTCGGAGTGGTTTCACCCCGCGTCAATCCCACCGGATTTGCGGGGCTGGCCAAGGTTGTCTGCGGGCAGCAGCTGTCCGTGCAGAGCGCGGCGGCAATCTGGGGGCGATTCGAAAAACTACCCGGCGCCACCGCGCCAGAAGGCTATCTGGCGCTGAGCGAAGAGGAAGTCCGCGGGATCGGCTTCTCGCGCGGAAAATTCGTCACCATGCGCGGCGTGGCCGAGGCGGTGGTGTCCGGAGCGCTGGATTTTGCCACCGTCGATGCCCTGCCGGCCGAGGAGGCGATTGCGGCGCTGACCGCGCTCAAGGGCATCGGGCCCTGGACGGCAGAGGTTTACCTGCTGTTTTGCGCCGCGCATCCGGATGTGTTTCCCGCCGGTGATCTGGCGCTGCTCAAGGCGGCGCATCACGGGCTCGGGCTTGACGCGCGGCCGACGATCAAGGAGATGATCGCGCTCGCGGCCGAATGGGCGCCGCACCGTTCGGCGGCGGCGCTTCTGTTCTGGCGCTATTTTGCCGCCCTGCGCGACCGGGAAGGAATTCTGCTGTGACCAAGCTTTCAGGCCCCATGCTGGCACCGACCAATGGCGAAGCGCCGGACAGTGCGGTGGTGCTGCTGCATGGCTATGGCAGCGACGGCAATGATCTGATCGGGCTCGCGCCACACTGGCAGGATGCGTTGCCGGGCGCGATCTTCGTTTCGCCCCATGCGCCCGAGCCGGCCGGGATGATCGGAGCCGGGTTCCAGTGGTTCGCCATCGATTTTGGTGGGGATCGGCTGGCCAGCCGCCAGACTGGCGTGCTGAAGGCTCGGCCGGTGCTGGAAGAGTTCCTCAACGACCTCTGGACCCAGACCGGCATCAAGCCGGAGAGGACCGTCCTGGTGGGGTTCAGCCAGGGCGCGATGATGGCGCTGCATGTGGGCATGGCCCTTCCGCAGCGTTTGATGGGCGTTGTCGGTTTTTCCGGGGCGTTTCTGGCCCCGGAGGGCTTTGGCCCCGGCGCCACCAATGGCACGCCGGTTTGCCTCGTGCACGGCGACATGGATGATGTCGTAGAGCCCGCGCGCAGCGCCGAAGCGGCCGCGGAACTGAAAGCTGCCGGCGTTGATGTGGCCTATCACGTCAGCCGCGGTGTCGGGCACGGCATCGCCCCCGATGGCCTTGGTTTTGCGACCCAATTCCTGGCCGACCAAGCCGCGAAATAGTTAACAAAGCCGCTTCACAGCCCTGACACAAAGGGCATAGTATAAGCGAGCTATGGACCTATTTGCTTCCCGTTTCGGGAGACTCTCGTGACCATACATGTGTCGCCAGAGGCCTGTCCCGCCCTCGTGCTGAACGCCGATTTCCGGCCTCTCAGCTATTACCCACTCTCGTTATGGTCGTGGCAGGACGCGATCAAGGCGGTGTGCCTGGAGCGGGTCAATATCGTCTCGCTCTACGACACTGTGGTGCATTCGCCCAGCTTCGAGATGCGGCTCCCGAGCGTCGTGGCGCTCAAGGATTATGTTACGCCCGCTCGCCATCCGGCCTTCACCCGCTTCAATGTATTCCTCCGCGATCGCTTCCAGTGCCAATATTGCGGGTCGCGGGATGATCTGACGTTCGATCACGTCATTCCCCGCTCCAAGGGCGGCCTGACGACGTGGGAGAACGTGGTGGCGGCCTGCGCGCCGTGCAATCTCAAGAAGGCCAACCGGCTGCCGCGCGAGATCAAAATGTTCCCGCACCAGACGCCCTACGCGCCGACGGTTTATGATCTCCACAATAACGGCCGGGCCTTCCCGCCCAACCATCTGCACAAAAGCTGGCTCGACTATCTCTACTGGGACATCGAGCTCGAGCCCTGAGGGCTTGTTGGTCGCGGCGTTAATAACTATTATTGGCTTGGGCCGGTCATAGGAGATTTGTCATGGCGATCAGCGCTGATCTGGGACAGGTGCTCGAAAAGGTCGTGAACGATCTGGTCGAGAACGGGCGCTACAATTCCAAGAGCGAAGTCCTGCGCGAAGGCGTGAGGCTGGTGCAGGAGCGCGAGGCGCGGCTGCGCGAGATGGATGCGATGATCCAGGCCGGACTTGACGATATTGATGCTGGCAGGACGATCCCGGCGGAAGAGGTTTTTGCCGAGTTGAGATTGCTGGTCGCGGAGCTGGCACAGAAGAAGGCGTCGTGATGCGTTTGCGCTTCTCGCGTGACGCCAAGCAAGATTTGTTTGAGATTGTTCGCTATATCGCCCAGGACAATTCGCTTAGGGCCAGTAGTTTTGCCGACGAACTGATGCTGGCGTGCCAGGAGCTCGCCGATCAGCCGGAGCGGTTCGCCGTCCTCAATCGATACGCGGATCGCGAACTGCGCCGCAGGCCCTATGGAAACTATTCGATCATCTACACCGTCGGATCGGAAGCCGTGTTTATCGTCCGGATTGTCTCGTCGGCACGCGATCTCGACGCGCTGATCGACTAGCCCTTCCGGCGGGCCTGGAAGACCATGGCGAAGGCGAGGAGGACAACGATGGCAAGCGAGATCAGCGCGTTGTAGCCGGCCAGCGACAGGCCGAGGAAGCGGAACTGCACGACGTCGCAGCCGATGACGGGGGTCATGCTGTTGAGCTGGTCGAAGCTGAAGCTCTCGCCAACGCCGGTGCAGGCGGTGGGACCGGGCCAAAAACCCCATTCAACCCCGGCGTGGTAGCTCGCCATATAGGTGCCCCAGGCAAAGATTGCGGTGGCGATCGCCATCAATGCGAACCAGAGCGCCAGGGGCAGCCGGTTCCACAGGACCAGGACCCCCAGAAGGATCGGCAGGCCGATATAATAGGCCATGCGTTGCTCGAGGCAGAGCTCGCAGGGGTAGAGCCCGCCAATATATTGGGAGGCGAGGGCCCCCAGGATTGTTGCCAGACCCAGCAGAAATGCCAGGCCGGACGCGAGTTTATCAAGGGGACGGAGAGTGGCTGCCATGATCGGCCTCAGTGTGACGCTGCTTCGCCCTTAGCCTTGCTCTAAGGCAAAAGCCAGATGGGCACGTGCTCGTGATTACGAAAACTCCGTGCCCGAGATCACGGAAACCCGTGCTCGAGATCACGGAAACCCGTGCTCGAGATCACGGAAGCCCGCGATCGAGATCAGGAATAGGCTCTTACGCCAAGCTCTTGCGCAAGGGCCATGGCGTTGGCCGGCGCATGCAGTTTGTCCTCGTGGACGAAATAGGCGTAGCAGTCGTGGCCAGCCTCGCGCCAGCCGGCCATGGTCTTTGCCAGATCGGCAATGTCGGCACTTTCATAGCCGGCAGCATCGGGACGGGCTGGGCCCTGGAGTCGGCAGTAGGCGAAATCGGCGGTGAGGTCGCGACGCGGATTGTCCGGCGTGTCGGCAATGACGCGGGCGATATTGTGCTGGCGCAACAGGGCGTCGACGGACGGATCATCGAAGCTCGGGTGGCGCATTTCGATGGCGTGGCGGATCAATGTGACGCCATTTGGCTCGAGATAGGGCGGCTGCTTGACGCCGTCCGCGGCGGCGGCGAGGCGCAGATAGGCGTCGACATCCTGTGGCAGGAGATTGAGAAATGTCTCAAAGCTTGCCGCGTCGAAGGCGAGATTGGGCGGCAATTGCCAGATGAAGGGCCCGAGCCGGTCGCCAAGGGCCAGTGGGCCGGAGGCGAAGAAATTGGCGAGGGCGGGCGCGCAATCCTTCAAGCGCTTGATATGGGTAACGAGTTGCGGGCCCTTGATCGAAAACTGGAAGCCGTCCGGTGTCTCGCCCGCCCATTTGGCAAAGCTCGCCGGCTTCTGGTTGGCGCGGAAGGTGGCGTTGATCTCGATGCTGGTCAGGTGGCGGCTGGCATGGTGCAGTTCCTTTTTCTGCACCAGCCCCTCGGGAAAGAAGGTGCCGCGCCAAGGCTCGAATACCCAGCCGGCGGTTCCTGTGCGAATTGTGCCCTTGGTGGTCATGGCGCTCTCCCTTGGCCTCAAGCTTGGACAAGGGGAGTGACCTTGGCAAGCTCTCGCTGTTGTGAATGGGGGGCATGCGCGCGCGGTAATCATTTTTTGCCGTATTTGGGTGCATGGTGAACGAAACCTTGCCGGGGGCAGATTCGATTGCGAAGACCCGATTTCGTTTCCATGGCTGCCCTGGCCTTCGTCTCGGCTGCGTCGCAGGCCGCGACGGCTTGCGACGTGCTCGACATGCGCCCCGGTGGAACCGTGGTGGAAGTGACCGACGGCGATACGGTTGTGCTCGATGATGGAAGGCGGGTGCGGCTGATCGGCACGCAGGCGCCGAAACTGCCGCTGGGACGCGAGGATTTCGATATCTGGCCGCTGGCTCCCCAATCCCAGAACGTGCTGGCGGAGCTGGCCCTCAACAAATCCGTGCGCCTCGGTTTTGGCGGCGAAGCAATGGACCGCCACGAGCGGGTGCTGGCGCATATGTTTGTTGCCGAAGGCGCGCAGGAACACTGGGCGCAGTTGCACATGATCGAAAAAGGCATGGCGCGGGTCTATTCTTTCCCCGATAACCGCAAATGTCTCGATGTGTTGCTGGCGGCCGAGGCCCGTGCGCGCTCTGCGCGGCTTGGCATTTGGGCCGATCCCTATTACAGCGTTCGGGCGGCGGACAAAGCGGACGATCTGCTCAAACGCGCAGGGCATTATGAATTGGTGGAAGGCCGGGTGCTCCTCGCCGACCGCCAGGGCAGCCGCGTCTATCTCAATTTCGGCCGGTTCTGGAAAGAGGACTTCACGGCCGTGATCGAGGCATCGGCGTTGCGGCTGTTTACGGCAGACAAGCTGGATCCATTGGCGCTTGAGGGGGCGCTGGTGCGTATCCGTGGATGGGTGGACGATCGGGATGGTCCGCGCATCGAAATTACCCATCCCGAACAGATTGAGGTCTTGGCGACGCAATGACGGCGCTTTCCCTGCATAAATTCCTGCGCGTCGGCATCCTGGCAACGTCCCTCCTGGCGCTGTCGGCCTGCTCGTCGCTGACAGGCTCCGGCATCAGCGTCAGCCAGACCGGGGACCGCCCGGCGCCAACCGTCGTGCCGGCTGGTACTGAGCCCGACGACGTGGTCATCGGGCGACGCGAGCATCCGCGCATCATCGCGGCCTATGGTGGGGTGTATTCCGACCGCCAGGCCGAAATCATGGTGGCGCGCATTGTCGGGCGGCTGCTGGCGGCCGCCGACCAGCCCAATGCCCAGTTCCAGGTGACGATTCTCGATACGTCCGAGGTCAATGCGTTTGCGCTGCCGGGCGGCTATATCTATGTGACGCGCGGCATCCTGGCTCTCGCCTCCGATACGAGCGAGCTGGCTGCGGTGCTGGCGCACGAGATCGCCCACGTGACGCTGCGCCATGCGCGGGCGCGCACCGACAAGACACGGACCACCCAGATCGTCGACCGGGTGATTACCGGCATTTTCGGCGGCGACGTCTCAACCGACGCCACGGCCAATCGCACCCGTCAGTCGCTGGCTGCCTTCGGGCAGAACCAAGAGCTGGAAGCGGACCGTGAAGGCATCAAATTTGCCGGCAAGGCGGGATATGATCCCCAGGCGGCGGCGCGTTTTCTTGGCGTCATGAGCCGGTTCGCGGCCTTTTCGGCCGGCACCAGCGCGGGCGAGGACGGGTTCCTGTCCTCCCACCCCTCGACGCCAGCGCGCATCAGCAAGGCAATGGACACGGCGCAATCCATGTTCGGCCCCTCGGGCCTTGGTGAAACCGATCGTGACGGCTATCTGGCGGCGATTTCGGGCATGGCCTTCGGCGACAGCCCGGCGCAGGGTTCGATCGTGGGGCAGCGCTTCATCCATCCGCGGTCCAAATTCTCGTTCACCGTGCCGCAGGGTTACACGCTGCAATCGGCGCAAAGCGCCGTGGTTGGCGTGGCGGGCGACGGCGAGGCCGTGCGGTTCGACAGTGCCGATGTGCAGCCGAGCATGGCGCTGACCGATTATCTGAAATCGGGCTGGATCGCCGGGCTCAAGGCGGAGACGGTCAAGGCGCATAATTACAACGGTATCGACATGGCCTCGGGCCTGGCGCAGACCGATCAGTGGTTTTTCCGCGTGGCCGTGATGCGGCTCGATGGGGCGGTCTATCGCTTCATCTTTGCCGCCAAGGCCGACAGTGCGCGCTTTGCTAGTGGCGCGGAGGCGACGATCCAGAGCTTCCGCCGTGCCGATGCAAGCGATCTCAACCAGATCCGCAAGCTGACGACGCGCGTCGTTACCGCCAAGAGCGGCGACAATGCCGATAGTCTCGCGCGGCAGATGGCCAATATCCCGGGTGGACGCGAGCTGTTCTATATCCTCAACAATCTCTATCCGGGCGACCCCGTGGCGACCGGGCAGAAGTACAAGATCGTTGCGCTGAACTAGAGGGGATGGCCGTCGTCCGCGCTGGCCGTGCCTCGATATTCGTCCAAAACGCCGTTCTATTCTCGGGCCTGGCCTGGAGCCGCTGATCGAGTGATCTACGCGTGGAGACAGGCCCTCGGATCAAGTCCGAGGGCAGCGCGGCGCGTGGGAATGAAATGGATCACAAGGCCACAGTGAATTTGGCCTTCCGACAGGGGGGCCGCTCTCGTGACAAATGTCCTAGAGCAGATCACACAAGGCGGCGATCAACGGCTCATCAGCTGGGGGCATGGGGTAGTCGCGCAGGGTCTGCGGGCGGACCCATTTAAGGGCCTTGTGTTCGCTGGCGGTGGGCGTGCCCTGCCAGCGGCGGCAGGCATAGAGCGGCATCAACAGATGCATGTGTTCGTAGGAGTGGCTGGCAAAGGACACCGGGGCCAGGCAGGCTTCCTTGGTCTCGATCCCCAGCTCTTCGCGCAATTCGCGGATAAGCGCGGCCTCGGGCGTTTCGCCCGGCTCTATTTTGCCGCCGGGAAATTCCCACATGCCGGCCATGTGCTTGCCTTCCGGGCGCTGGGCAATGAGTACGCGGCGATCGGCATCGACGAGGGCGCAGGCGACGACGAGCAGGATAGGCTTGTCGGTCACGATCTCAGTCACTTGGGCGCTCCGGGGATGCGGTAGTGGTAATCATATTGATGCGCGTAGCCGAGCCCGGAATAGAGCGCGAGCGCGGCGGTATTGCCGGCTTCGACATTGACAGCGGCTGCATGCGCGCCTTCGCGCCGAGCCCAGGCGAAGCCTGAATTCATCATCGCCTTGCCCAGACCCTGGCGGCGGCGGGTGCTGTCGGTGATGACATTGCCAGCGACAACGATGCCATCGGCGATTGCCATGATCGCGGAAGCAACCGCTTCGCCATCGCGGGTGAGGACGATGCCAGTGGCCGGCGTCTTTATCGCGGCGGTGAGGTTTTGCAGACCCTGCAGCGTCGCTGCGTCATAGTCTCGCAATTTCTGCTGTGCCGCGAGGAAACGCGGGTCGCCCAGTGACAAGAATTCGGCCTGCGGGTCGGCTTCGCGATCGTCGAGAGCCATGGCGTAGACATGGCTGGCGCCGATCGTTTGCCAGCCGGATTCGTCGAGCGTGGCGCTCAACTCATATGGCGCGAGCGGGGTGATGCGGAAGACCGGCTTGACCTGGCGGATGATCATCCAGGTGCAGGCAGAGATGACACGCAGGTCGGCGTCCTCAAAGTCATCCGGATCAAGGCATTGGACGGAATTGGCGCGCTTGGTGTAGCCGCCGGCAGCGCGGCGCACCCACGAGCCGTCCCATTTTTCTTCGATGCCGGGCCAGGCCTTGAGGCCGGCCCGTTCGATAGCTTCGGTATCAGGGAGGGAGGTGGACATAGTGTCATCCGGCTTTTTGGGACATCCCCTCACCCTAATCCTCTCCCCGGAGGGGCAAGAGGACTGGGCCGGTGGCTATCGATGAAGTCTAGCTGCGATAGTCGCCATTGATGGTGATGTAGCCATGGGTGAGGTCGCAGGTGTAGACCGTAGCCTTGCCCTCGCCGAGGCCGAGGCTGACGGTCAATTCCAGTTCCTCGCCCTTCATATAGGCGCTGGTCGCGGCTTCGTCGTAGCCGGCGGCGCGTTCGCCGTTCCGGGCGACGGTCAGGTCGCCAAAGCGGATCGAGAGCAGGTCACGGTCGGCAGGCTCGCCGGCCTTGCCAACGGCCATGACCACGCGGCCCCAATTGGCGTCTTCGCCGGCGATGGCGGTCTTGACCAGAGGTGAGTCCGCAATGGCCTTGCCGATGCGGAAGGCGCTTTCATCGGAAACGGCCCCTTCGACGTGGACGGAAACCTGCTTGGTGGCGCCTTCGCCGTCGCGGACGACATGGATGGCCAGTTCAAACAGCACGTCGGAGAGGGCCTGCCCGAAGATCTCGGCACGGGGATCCTCGAGGCTCTCGATCGGGTCGATTGGCGCCTTGCCGGTGGCGAAGGCCAACAGCGTGTCCGAAGTGGAGGTGTCGCTGTCGACGGTGATGGAATTAAAGCTCGTCTGGTTGTGCTTGGCGAGCAGCGCCTGCAGCACGGGCGCGGCGATGGGCATGTCGGTGACCACGAAGGAGAGCATGGTGGCCATGTCAGGCGCGATCATGCCGGAGCCCTTGGCAATGCCGTTGATCCTGACCTCAACGCCGTCGATCTCCAGCACGGCGCCGGAGAGCTTTGGAAACGTGTCGGTGGTCATGATCGCCTTGGCCGGATCGATCCAGGGCAGGGCGGTCATGCGGGTGGCCGTCTCGTCGAGGACGCCATCGAATTTGGAGGCGTCGATAAGCTCGCCGATCACGCCGGTCTGGGCAATGAACACCTCCGAGGGATCACAGCCAAGCGCCTCGGCGGCGACCCTGGTAATGTAGCGGACGCTCTCGCGGCCCTTCATGCCGGTGAAGGCGTTGGAATTGCCCGAATTGACCACAAGGCCACGGGCGAGGCCGCCCACGAGATTTTCACGGCAAAGTTCGACGGCGGCCGATGAGCATTTAGACCGGGTCAGCACGCCCGCGACAGTCGTGCCTTCGTCGAAGGCCATGAGCAGAACGTCGGTGCGGTTCTTGTACTTGATGCCGGCTTCGGCCGTGGCAAAGCGCACGCCAGCGATCGGGGGCAGGTCCGGATAGGATTTTGGAGCGAGGGGAGAAACCGGATGAGCAGCCATGGCACAAGACCTTGTTGGGCAGAATGACTGCTGTGGTGTGCCTCAAAGGTGTGGCGGGCGCAAGAGTTCGGGGTTTCGCGCCAACCGAAAGCTTTGGCCTGGGGCCTCAGGCCGGATTGGACTTGCGCCCGGCGATGAAGGCGCCAAAGCGGGTGGTGATGAAGGGCACGATGAAAAAGACGATGGTCGACGCCATGAACGGCACGAGAATGAAGCTGCGCTGCCAGAATTCCCAGCCGGGGGTAGCGAGACTGACCAGCGCCGCATAGATGACGACGATGGGATAGACGGCCAGTGTCATGAGGAATGCCATGCGGATGCGAGAGGAAAAGCTCATTTGGGATGATCCAATAGAAACGGTACGTTTCGTTATAATCGAAACGAGCCGTTTCGTTCAAGTCTTTTCTTTGCGTTTGTTTGAGGCCATATTGGAAGCATGACACAGCCAGTTGATATCGAACGCGAGGATGACGGCAGCGACATTGCTCGCCGCTCTATCGGCGCACGGCGCAATCCCGCCAGCCAGGACGCGATCCTTGATGCTGCGGAAGCCATCCTGCGCGAAGAAGGCATTCCCGGATTTTCCATCGAGGCGGTTGCGCGGCGGGCACGGGCCGGCAAGCCGACCATCTATCGGTGGTGGCCGAACAGGGCGGCGCTGCTGCTCGATGTCTATAAGCGGTTCAAGAATCAGAGGCCCTTTCCCGACACGGGCACGCTGAGGGGGGATCTTGTCGGCTTCCTCGAAAACCAGCTTCTCGGGTTTTGGAAAGACAGTCTTTGCGGCACGGTCTACCGCTCGATCATCGCAGAAGCGCAGGTGGATCAGGGGGCAGCGGGGGCCTTGCAGGCCTATCATCGCGAGCGGCAGGCGTTTGCGGCGCAGATCGTCGAGCGGGCAAAGGGGCGGGGTGAAATCGACAAGGGCGTAAACGCCATTGTCGCCATAGACCTCGTGGTCTCGTTTGCCTGGCACCAATTGCTGATCGGCCGGATCGAGGCGGCGATGGACGAAATCGAGATCGTCGTCGATATGGTGCTGCAGGGCCTCGAAGGATACCGGGCCACATAGAAAAACGGCCCCGGACGAACCGGGGCCGAAAGGATTACTGGCCGGCGGCTTCGGCTTCAGGGGCCGCCGCGTCCTGGGCTTCCATGGCAGCGGCCAGGGCCGGGTCGGCGATGTCGATCTCGACGCCGCTCATCAAATCCTCGACCTTTTCGTTGAAGCTGCGCATCAGCACCTGCTGCTGGATCTGCGGCGCGACCTGCTCGAAGGTCGGCGGCTGAGACTGGCGCTTTTCACCCAGCTTGATGATGTGCCAGCCGAACTGGGACTGGATGGGGGCGGAGACTTCGCCCGGCTCGGTGAGAGCAAAGGCGGCTTCCTCGAAGGAGGGGACCATCATGCCCTTGCCGAAAAAGCCAAGGTCGCCGCCATTGGCGCCGCTGCCCGGATCGATCGACTTCTCCTTGGCGATGGCGGCAAAATCGGCACCGCCGTCGAGCTCCGCCTTGATCGCATTGGCCTCTTCTTCGCTTTCAACCAGGATATGGCTGGCGCGAATTTCGTCCTGCGGAGTGAACTGGGCGGTAAAGGCGTCATAATCGGCGCGGACGGCCTCCTCGGTCACGGCGCCGGCAATGGCTTCGGCGAAATAGGCCCGACGCAGCGCGCGTTCCTCGAGATATTTGAGGCGCTGGGCAAAGAGCGGGGTCTGGTCCATGCCAGCCTCTTTGGCGGCGCCGGCCATCACCTTCATGTCGATGACGACGCGCAGCAGGAAGGGGCGGCGCTCTTCGGCCGGCATCTGCGCCAGATCCTGTGCCAGATCCTCGGCGGCAAAGCTGAGGTCGGCCTCGGTTATCGCCTCGCCGCCAACGGTGGCGACGACGGTCTCGGGCGTGACGGCAGCGGCTTCAGCGGCGGGAGTTGCGGCATCCTGGGCATAACTGGCAATTGCAGGCACGGATGCGAGTAGGGCGGCCAGGCTGATGGTGCGGACCAGGCGCAGCGTAAAATTCTTCATAGGGTCCAGGAACTCCTTTGCCGGTTGCAGGGGCTGAAACCGGCGTGTTCGGTTCAGGTGGCGGTGGCCACCTCAGTGTTGGCCCTGCCTTCACACGACAGATGGGCCAAATTGTGCCCTGACCCGGCCGCTTCAGCAAACTTGCTGGCCGCCAAATATTCGAGGCGGGAAAGGTGTCGCCGATTTGGGCAACATTGACAAGATACGACCCCACTCTTACATCTCACCCGCTTTTCCAAAGCGTGGACAGAGCAGCGCGACACGCGCGCCTTGCGCCCACGGATCAATTCACAAGGGGAGCCGAAAGAGCTCTCCGACGTTGTGACGGGGCGGGATAGGCCGGCCGAGCGCCCGCAGACGCCGGCCGCCTCATTCTGCACCGCTGCCCAGAACAAAGGACCAGACGAATGGCACTTGCTGCGCTTGCCCGAAAGATTTTCGGGTCACCGTCCGACCGGCAGGTCAAGCGGTATCAGGGCAGGGTCGCCGCCATCAATGCGCTGGAACCAGAACTGGCAAAGCTCACCGACGAGCAATTGCGGGCACGGACCGACGAATTCAAGGCGCAGCTGGCCCAGGGCACCAAGCTCGAAGATTTGATCGTACCAGCCTTCGCCACCGTGCGCGAAGCCAGTAAGCGCGTGCTCGGCATGCGCCATTTCGACGTTCAGCTGGTCGGCGGCATGGTGCTCAACGACCGCGCCATCGCCGAAATGCGCACCGGTGAAGGCAAGACGCTGGTGGCCACGCTGGCTGTCTATCTCAATGCGCTGACGGGCGAGGGCGTGCACGTCGTCACGGTCAACGACTATCTGGCACGGCGCGACGCCGGCTGGATGGGGCAGATCTATTCGTTCCTCGGCATGAAGACCGGCATCATCGTGCATGGCCTTTCCGACCAGGAACGCCGCGACGCCTATGCGGCCGACATCACCTACGGCACCAATAACGAATTCGGCTTCGACTATCTGCGCGACAACATGAAATATACGCGCGCCCAGATGGTTCAGCGCGGCCATGCCTTCGCCATCGTCGACGAAGTGGACTCGATCCTCATCGACGAGGCGCGCACGCCGCTGATCATTTCGGGCCCGTCCGAAGACCGCTCCGATCTCTATATCAAGGTCGACAGCCTCATGCCGCTGATCGGCGAGGGTGATTTCGAGCTCGACGAAAAGCTGCGCGCCGCAACCTATACCGACCAGGGCATCGAAAAGCTCGAGGCGGCGCTGGCGGAAGCCGGGATGCTCAAGGGCGATTCTCTCTACGATGTGGAAAACGTCGCCCTCGTCCACCACGCCAATTCGGCCCTGCGGGCGCACAAGCTGTTCCGCAAGGACAAGGACTATATCGTCCGGAACGACGAAGTCGTCATCATCGACGAGTTCTCCGGACGCATGATGCCCGGCCGCCGCTATTCGGAGGGGCTCCACCAGGCACTGGAAGCCAAAGAAGGCGCCAAGATCCAGCCGGAAAACCAGACCCTGGCTTCGATCACCTTCCAGAATTATTTCCGCCTCTACAAGAAGCTGGCCGGCATGACCGGTACGGCCCTGACCGAGGCCGAGGAATTCGGCGACATCTACAGCCTGGGCGTGGTCACCATCCCGACCAATGTGCCGGTACAGCGCATCGACGAAGATGACGCCATCTACCGCACCGCCGAAGAAAAATTCGACGCCATCGCCGATCTGATCAAGGAATGCCAGGAGCGCGGCCAGCCCGTGCTGGTCGGCACCACATCGATCGAAAAAAGCGAGATGCTGGCCGAACTCCTGCGCAAGAAGAATGTGGGCCAGATGAACGTGCTCAATGCGCGCCATCACGAGCAGGAAGCCTTCATCGTCGCCGATGCCGGCCTGCCGGGCGCCATCACCATCGCCACCAACATGGCGGGTCGTGGTACCGACATCCAGCTTGGCGGCAATCTCGAAATGCGTATCGAGCGCGAAGCCAAGGATCTCGAGGGCGATGCCCGCGAGGCCAAGATCGCCGAGATCAAGGCCACTATCGCCGAAGAGAAGAAGAAGGCGCTGGCAGCAGGCGGCCTCATGGTCATCGGCACCGAGCGCCACGAAAGTCGGCGTATCGACAACCAGCTGCGCGGTCGCTCCGGTCGCCAGGGCGATCCGGGCCACTCGAAATTCTACCTGTCGCTTCAGGACGACCTGATGCGCATCTTCCCGGTGGACAGCATGGATTCCATGCTTGGCAAGCTGGGCCTCGAGCAGGGTGAGAGCATTACCCACCCTTGGGTCACCAAGGCCATCGAGCGTGCGCAGGGCAAGGTGGAGTCGCGCAATTTCGACATCCGCAAGAACATCCTCAAATATGACGACGTGATGAACGATCAGCGCAAGGTGATTTTCGAGCAGCGTCTCGAATTCATGGACGCCGAGGATGTCAGCGAGACGACGGCCGAAATGCGTCACGGCGTTGTCGACACCATCGTCGCCAAGGCAATTCCGCCGCGCTCCTATCCCGAGCAGTGGAACAGCGAGCAGCTCGAGGCGGCCGCCAAGACCTATCTCAATGTCGATGCTCCCATCGCCGAGTGGGCGAAGGAAGAAGGCATCGACGCCGAAGTGGTGGAGACCCGCCTGCGTCAGGCTGCCGATGCCGTCATCACCGCCAAGGAAGAGAAATACTCGGCCAATGTCATGCGCCAGGTGGAGAAGTCGATCCTCCTGCAGTCCATCGACGGGCTGTGGCGCGAGCATCTTGTCATGCTTGACCACCTCTCCAAGGTCGTGGGCTGGCGCGGCATCGCCCAGCGCGATCCGCTGACCGAGTACAAGCAGGAAGCCTATGAGCTGTTCCAGGGGCTGCTGGCCAATCTGCGCGAACTGGTCACCACCCAGATGAGCCATATCGAGTTGCAGATCCGGCAGCCCGAGCCCCCTCCGGCGCCCGATTTCGCGCGCATGGCGCAGACCCATATCGACCCGATCACCGGCGAGAACGATGCCGGCACCGGCAATGGCGCGACCGCCGCGCTCGGTGCCACCGGCAGCGACCCATCGCTGGCGCCGCTCGATCCCAAATTGCTGGCGGGCCTGTCCCGCAATGCGCCCTGCCCCTGTGGGTCGGGCAAGAAGGTCAAGCACTGCCACGGCGCGTTTGCCTGAGGCGACTGAATAGATTGAAAAAGCCCCGGAGCGATCCGGGGCTTTTTTGTATTTTTGGGGGGGGGCGGAGGTGGGCGCGAGGCTGCGCCGCCATCATCTCCCTTGGGCTTGACCCGAGGGGCACTGCGAGAGTCTCAATAGGGTACCTCGCTCCTGGAGGGAGGCCCTCGGGTCAAGCCCGAGGGAAGCTCCGTCCGGAGGACGGGATTAAGGCCAGGGCTCAGTTGTAACCACTCACCCGCGAGGAGGGGGGAGGATAGGATGACTCGGGCGATACGAATGAAAAAGCCTATTCAGGCAGTGCGAACTCCAGCAGCAGGTTGCGCTGCCAGTCGTTGAAATTATTGTCCGAGCCGATCAGGATGCGCGTCTCGCCATTGGGGGCGGTGTGCACCATGAGGGATTCCATATTGTCGATCTCGGTGCCCTCGGCGGAGAGCAGCAGTTCGCCCTCCATGAGATTGCCGGGGCGCACCTGGGCGGCGGGCACCCGACGCAGATTCATCACGAAGCTGAAGAGCGCCACGCCGCGCTCCAGCACCAGCAGATCGCCATTGGGCAGGAAGGCGCAGTCGGTCGGATTGACGATGGGGCTGTTGACATAGCCGATCGGGCCCTTGTCGTTGATGCCCAGCAGCCAGCCACGATGATTGCCGTCATCGTCGAGCGCTTCCTCGGTGATCAGCAGTGTCGAGCCGGCAATCGGGGAGGCGGGAGGCGCTATGCAGATCGATTCCAGCGATTCATTGGTGCGCAGATCGGTCAGCCAGTCGGGAATGGCGATCTCGCGCGCCGGCCCACCGGGACGGCCATCGGTGATGGTGAAATCGGCGACGCGGGTGAGGTTCTCGAAGCTGACGCGGACGGCGGCCGCAACGCCGTCGCGCCAGACCGTGTCCATGCCTTCGGCATCCCGCGCATATTGGCGGGGCAGGGGGGCGCCGGCCGAATTCTGCACGGGTTCGATGGTAACGCCGATAAAGCCGAAGAGGCGGGTGTCCTCGTCATAGGCAAGGCTGCCGGAGACGAACTGTCCCCGGTCGGTGACGAAGGCGATGCGCTGGTCCGGCCCGGTGACAGTGACGCTGGAGAGGCCGCCAAAAGTGTCGTCCTGGCTCTGCAGCGTCAGCCCGCCCCTGAAGACAAGGCCCTGGACGCTTTGGTCGAGCCCCACGCCCTTGAAGCGCGTCACCTGTGCCGCTGCCACCGTGGCGTCCACCGCCCCGGCGGGAAACGCCACGGCGCTCAAGAGGATCGCAAGGGCGGCAGCCCTTCTCATCTCCGGCCGCGACGCCGTGTCTGGGCCGGCATTTCCTCGTCAAAGAGCGCCGCCAGCTCATCGGTGAGCGCGCCGGCCAATTCCTCGGCATCGAGCAGGGTCACGGCGCGGCGATAATAGCGCGTCACGTCGTGGCCGATGCCCACGGCCACCAGCTGGATGGGCGAGCGGGTTTCGATGTCCTCGATCACCTGGCGAAGGTGGGCTTCGAGATAATTGCCGGCATTGACCGACTGAGTCGAGTCGTCGACCGGGGCGCCGTCGGAGATGACCATCATGATGCGGCGCTGCTCGGGGCGTGCCATCAGGCGCTTGCGCGCCCATTCGAGGGCCTCTCCGTCGATGTTTTCCTTGAGCAGCCCCTCGCGCATCATCAGGCCCAGATTGCGCCTTGCGTGGCGCCAGGGCTCGTCGGCGGCCTTGTAGATGATATGGCGGATGTCGTTGACGCGACCGGGATTGGGCGGACGGCCCGCTTCGAGCCAGGCTTCGCGGCTCTTGCCGCCCTTCCAGGCGCGCGTGGTGAAGCCGAGAATCTCGACCTTGACGCCGCAACGCTCGAGCGTGCGGGCGAGGATGTCTCCGCAGATGGCGGCAATGGTGATCGGACGGCCGCGCATGGAGCCGGAATTGTCGATCAGCAGCGTCACGACCGTGTCGCGGAAATCGGTGTCGTTCTCGACCTTAAAGCTCAGCGCCTGCATCGGATCGGTAACGACGCGGGTGAGGCGGGCGGTATCGAGCAGACCCTCTTCGAGGTCGAACTGCCAGCTCCGGTTCTGCTTGGCCATGAGGCGACGTTGCAGCTTGTTGGCCAGCCGTGCCACGGCGCCGGCCAGGTTTTCGAGCTGCTTGTCGAGGAGGGCGCGGAGCTGATCGAGCTCGTCGGGCGGGCACAATTCGGCCGCCTTGACGATCTCGTCATATTTCTGGGTGAACACCTTGTAGTTAAACTGGTTGGTCAGCCGCTCGCCGCCATCCTTGGCGGGCGGGGGCATGGGCGCGTCTTCGCCGGCCTCGGCCTCGGCATCCTCGTCGACATCGGCCATGTCGGCTTCCATGCCTTCGACGTCGCCGGTCTCTTCGCTTTCGCCGGACTGCTGGTCGTCCTGGCTGTCGTCCTGCTCGCTCTCGCCTTCGCCCTGCTCCGGCGACTGGTCGGAGCCCTGGGCCTGCTCGGGCTGGCTGTCGTCGGCGCTCTCCTCGTCCGAGGAGTCGGGATCGTCCATCTCGCTTTCGGCGATGAGATTGAGGTCGCGCAGCACGGCGCGGGCGGCCTTCGAAAAGGCCTCCTGGTTCTCGTAGGTGCCCAGCAGCGCATCGATGGAGGTTGCGGCCTTACTTTCGATTTCGCCGCGCCACAGGTCTACCAGGGCATGGCCGGAGGGCGGCACCGGCACGCCGGCAAGTTTTTCGCGCAGCAGAAGGCCCAGTGCTTCGGCCAGCGGGGCGTCGCCCTTGTCGCTGACTTCGGCAAAATTGGAGCGGAACAGCCGGTCCTCGAGCATTTCGGCAATATTGCCGGACATGCCGGGCATGCGCACGATCCCGAGCGATTCGACGCGCGCCTGTTCGAGCGCATCGAAGGCGGCGCGCGCCTGCGGGTCCATGGGGCTGCGCTTGCGATGGGTGTCGGGGTCGTGGCTGGCGAGCCGCATGGCCATGGCGTCGCCCTGGCCGCGGGCAATGGCAATGTCGCGCCGGGTGGGCAGGCGCGGCAGGTTGGCCAGACGCGCCTTGTCTGAGGTCAGGAGCGGCCGGTCGGAGGTGAAGCTCACCTCCAGCTCGGGCTTGGCGCCGATCGCGCGCACGGTCGCGCCCATGGCGGATTTGAACAGCTGGGTCTGGTCGGGCTTGTTCGGCTTGTTGCGCGGAGGCGTGGCCATGGTCTTATCCATTGTGCGGACGCCGACGCACCGGTTTTATCGCGGCGTCATTCCCGCGAAAGCGGGAACCCCTGTTTGCTGACACATCCCGAAACGGAGGTTCCCGCTTTCGCGGGAATGACCCGATGAATGTGGATTACGCCGTCACAGCCAGATTGGCGGAGCTTTCCGGCAGGTCCTCGCCGAAGACGCGCTGGTAGAACTCGGCCACGACCGGGCGCTCGAGCTCGTCACACTTGTTGAGGAAGGTGAGACGGAAGGAGAAGCCGATATCGCCGCCGAAAATCTGGGCGTTCTCGGCCCAGGTGATGACGGTACGCGGGCTCATTACGGTCGAAAGATCGCCATTGATGAAGGCCGAGCGGGTGAGGTCGGCGAGGCGCACCATGTTGGAGATGAGCTTCTTGCCCTTTTCGGTCTCGCCATAGGCCTTGTTCTTGGCGAGCACGATGCCGGCTTCCTTGTCGTGGGGAAGATAGTTCAGCGTGGTGACAAGGCTCCAGCGGTCCATCTGGCCCTGGTTGATCTGCTGGGTGCCGTGATAGAGGCCCGACGTGTCGCCCAGACCGATGGTGTTGGTGGTCGAGAACAGGCGGAAGGCCGGGTGGGGCGTGATCACGCGGTTCTGGTCGAGCAGGGTCAGGCGGCCCGACTGCTCGAGCACGCGCTGGATCACGAACATCACGTCCGGGCGGCCGGCATCATATTCGTCGAAGACGAGGGCGATGTTGTTCTGCACGGCCCAGGGCAGGATGCCGTCGCGGAATTCGGTGATCTGCTTGCCGTCCTTGAGGACGATAGCGTCCTTACCGACGAGGTCGATACGGCTGACATGGCTGTCGAGGTTGACGCGGACGAGCGGCCAGTTGAGGCGGGCGGCGACCTGCTCCACATGGGTGGACTTGCCGGTGCCGTGATAGCCCTGGATCATGACGCGGCGGTTATAGGCAAAGCCGGCCAGGATCGCGAGCGTGGTGTTGCGGTCGAAAAGATAATCCGGGTCCACGGGCGGCACATGGCTGGTGCGCTCGGCATAACCTTTGACCACCATGTCGGTATCGATGCCGAAAAGGTCTCTCGCCTTGTATTCGGTGTCGGGCAGATTGGTGAATTCGGTCATAGCAAGGGCTCGTGGATGAATGATTTTTCCGGTGGGAGACGCTTGGCGCCGGGGGCTCTATAGCAGTCGCCCCTTCGGTAGCCAAGTTGTCACGGCTGCGTCATCTGACGACGAAGCCCATTTTCTTGAGGTGGCTGTAGGCCGCGATGACGCTGCGCAGCCGCTCTTCTGACGAGGCATCGCCGCCATTGACGTCGGGGTGATGCTTCTTGACCAAATTCTTGTAGGCGGTCTTGATCTCGTCGGACTTGGCGTGCTTGGCAAAGCCGAGCGTCTCCAGCGCCCGCCGGTCGAGCTCGCTCAGCGGCTTGACCCGCTCGGTGGCCGGACGTTTGGACTGCTGGTAGCGATAGCGGGCAAAGACGCCAAAGGGGTCGCCATATTTGTCGCCCGGATTTGCGCTGGCCGTGCGCCCTGCCGCCTTTGCGGCGTTCGGATTGCCGGTGGCAAAGGTCGAGCGCGACTCGGCCTTGGGCGGGGTGTGCAGGGCCTCGTCCAGTTCGTCCGGGCTCATGCCGGCGAAATAGTTGAAGGCCTGATTGTAGTGGCGGACATGCTCAAGGCAGAAATGGTGATACTGCCCGTCCGAGCGCTTGCCCTTGGGCGCCTTGTATTCGCCGGCCTGCTCGCAGCCTTCCCAATCACAGACGATCTCGATCTCGGCCGGCTTTTCTTCCCGGCGGGGACGGATGCGGATGTTATCGAAGAGCTTGGATTGCAATTTCATAACGCCTAGTTAGTGCATAAAGCCAATACGGAGCCGGACCCATGTCCATGAGGGACACGATAATAGCCAAGCTTACCGAGCGATTTGCACCCCTCCACCTCGAAGTGATCGATGAATCCAACAAGCACTTTGGTCATGCCGGTTGGCGAGAGGGGGGTGAAACCCATTTTCGTGTCAGAATCGCGACCCGCGACTTTGACGGTTTGAGCCGCATTGCGCAACATCGCGCCGTCAATGAGACGCTGGCAGAGGAACTCAAGAGCCGGGTTCATGCCCTCAATATCGAAATTCTGCCAGCCGGCTGAGTTCAGCCGCGCATCTCGTCGAGGAATGTCGACACCGCTGAGGGGGCGACGCCCTTTTCGATGAAGGCCTGGCCGATGCCGCGGGTGAGGATGAAGGTCAGCGCGCCGCGCGAGACTTTCTTGTCCTGGCCGATGGCCGCCATCAAGGTCTCGGTGGAGCCGAGCGTTCCAGGGATTTCAGCCAATGTGGTGGGCAGGCCCGCCCGCTGCAAGTGGGCGGCGACGCGTCCCGCATCCTGGCCGGGTGCAAGGCCGAGCTTGGTCGAAAACCGGTGCGCCAGGACCATGCCGATGGCCACGCCCTCGCCATGGAGCAGGCGATCGGAATAGCCGGTGTCCTTTTCCAGCGCGTGGCCGAATGTGTGTCCGAGATTGAGCAGGGCCCGGACACCGATTTCCTTTTCGTCCTCGATGACGACGCGCGCCTTGTGGGCGCAGCAGCGGGCAATGGCCTCGCCGCGCGCCGGGCCGCCCTCGAAAATCTCCGTGAGATTGGCATCGAGCCATTCGAAAAAGGCGGGATCGTCGATCAGCCCATATTTGGCGACTTCCGCATAGCCGGCGGCGAACTGGCGCGCGGGCAGGGTGTCGAGCGTCGACAGATCCGCCAGCACCAATCTTGGCTGGTGGAAGGCGCCGACGAGGTTCTTGCCATGTGGGGAATTGATGCCGGTCTTGCCGCCCACCGAACTATCGACCTGGGCCAGGAGCGAGGTCGGCATCTGGACAAAATCCATGCCGCGGCGCGTGATGGATGCGGCAAAGCCGGCAAGGTCGCCGATGACCCCGCCGCCCAGGGCGATGACGATATCATTGCGCTCGAGCCTGGCCGCAAGCAATCCCTCGACCACGGTCTGAAGATGGTCCCAGCTCTTGGTGCTCTCGCCATTGGGCAGGGTGATCGTCTGGTGCGTCAGTCCGGCCTTGTCGAGGCTGGCCACGAGGCGCGGCAATTGGGCCTTGGCGACTTCGGTGTCGGTGACGATGCCGAAACGGCGGCCGGGGAATTTGTCCTTGAGGATGTCGCCGGCTTCATCGAGCAGATGCGGGCCGATGAGGATGTCGTAGGCGCGATCGCCCAGGGCGACGTGAACCGTGTGGTCGATTTGAGCCATGGTGGCGAACCCTTTCAGCGCAGATAGGCCAATACGGCGGAGATGATGTCAGCGGCGACCGCGTCCTGCGGCACGTCGCGACTAAGCACGGTGACATCGGCATCGGCGTAGATGGGATAGCGTTCCTCGACCAGCTTTTCGAGCGTTTCCCGCGGATTGGCGGTCTTGAGCAACGGGCGGTTGGAACGGCGCGAGACGCGCTCGAACAAGATATCCACATCGGCCTTGAGCCAGACCGAGATCGCATGTTCCTTGACCATGGCGCGGGTCTCGGCATTGACGAAGGCGCCGCCGCCAGTGGCCAGCACCAGATCGGTCTCGCGCAGTAAGCGCGAAATGACCCGCGTCTCGCCGGCGCGGAATTCGGGTTCACCGCGCTGGGCAAAAATCTCGGGGATGGTCATTTGCGCGGCTTTTTCGATTTCCTCGTCGCTGTCGAGGAATTTGCGGCCAAGGCGCGTGGCCAGGCGCCTGCCGACCGTGGTCTTGCCGGCACCCATCATGCCCACCAGGACCAGGGGCTTGCCATTGAGGCGTTCGATCAGGGTCTTGGCGCGGTTCGACCGTCCGGCACTGTCCGACTTGTTCAACGCTTGCGCCCTCCGATCACGGAAACGGTATGAACCGGTAGAGGCCCCGCCTGTCAAGAAGCTGTGCGGACCATTCCCGCCTTGGTGTTGATCCCGGCGGCGGTTTTGCGCAAGACTGGCCCATACCGGATCGAAACCTTTTGCTGCCACCTTTGGTCCGGATCGACCGAGCAGGATTTCAATGCCCACTCTCTTCCGGCTTCTCATCACCGTGCTGTTTCTGGGCGGCCTCGCCTATGCGGGAATGTTCGCACTGGTGTCTTTCGTCCAGCCCGAACCGAAACCGGTCAGCGTGCGCATCCCGACCCGGGATTTGCTGGGCGAGCCCGATCCGATCCGTCCCGGCGGCCTGCCGACCCCCAATGTCACCAGCGCGCCGGCGGGCGGGACGCCAGGGCAATGAGCGCCCATCTGGTCGGCGCCTTTCTCGAAATGATGAGCGCCGAGCGCGGCGCCGCAGCCAATACCATTGCGGCCTATCGGCGCGACCTCACAGACTATGCAGGCTTCGTCGCCAGCAAAAAGCAGACCCTGCTGACCTGCCCGCGCGAGACGGTGATGGCCTATCTCGATGCGCTCAAGGCGGAGGGCCTGTCCGCCTCCTCCAGCGCCCGACGGCTCTCGGCAGTGCGGCAATTCCACAAGTTTTTGTGCGCCGACGGTCTACGTGGAGACGACCCGACGCGCATCGTTGCCAGCCCCAAGACGCGGCGCCCGCTGCCAAAAGTGCTTTCCGTGGCCGAGGTCGACAGATTGCTGACCCTGGCCGAAGAGGAAGCCAATCTGTCCGCGGAGCCGAAAAAGCAGCAGGCGGCGCTGCGGCTCTATGTGCTGCTCGAAATGCTCTACGCCACCGGGCTGCGCGTGTCCGAACTGGTGGAACTCAAGCGCAGTTCTGTGATGCGCGAGGCCAGTTTCCTCACCGTGCGCGGCAAGGGCGGCAAGGAACGCGTCGTGCCGATGAACGACAGGGCGCGCGATGCCGTGCGCTCCTGGATCGCCGGTCTCGAGCCCGGCCCCTACCTCTTTCCCGCCAATGGCGAGGAAGGACATCTGGCCCGTCAGGTCTTTGCGCGCGATCTCAAGGGGTTGGCGGCGCGCGCCGGCATCTCTTCGTCCCGCGTCGCGCCACATGTGCTCCGCCATGCCTTTGCCAGCCATCTGCTGGCCGGCGGAGCCGATCTGCGCGTGGTGCAGATGCTGCTCGGTCACGCCGATATTTCGACGACCCAGATCTATACCCATGTGCTCGACGAAAAATTGCGCACTCTGGTCGAGACCCATCATCCCCTGGCGCAGAGGTAGGCGACGCGCTCCCTCCGCTTGGCGAAAGCTTCGGTGCCCAGGCGGGTTGTGCCGCGCCTTTGTCCACGTCCTTTAAAGGATAGGGCGCAAAAAACCGGGCAATTTCGTCCCGTGGGTTGACTTGCGATTGCGCCACCGCCACTTTCCGGCCACTTTAGAGCGCAAGAGCCGAGGCCTGAGAATTTTCGGGTCCGCAACAATGACCCCTACGGGCGGTGGGATGCAATCTTATCTCGATTTTGAAAAGCCGGTCGCCGATCTCGAAGCAAAGATCGTCGAGCTCAAGTCTCTGGCGGCGACCGATTCCGCTGTCACCATCGACGAGGAGGTCAACCGGCTCTCTGCCCGTGCCGATGAGGCACTGGTCGAGATCTACAAAAAACTGACGCCCTGGCAGAAGACACAGGTGGCCCGCCATCCGCAGCGGCCGCATTTTTCCGACTATGTGCAGCGCCTGATCACCGAATGGACGCCGCTGGCCGGCGACCGCAAATATGGTGAAGACGCCGCGCTCCAGGCCGGCTTTGGCCGCTTCAATGGCCTGCCGGTCGCCGTGATCGGCCAGGAAAAGGGCAATTCGACCGAAACCCGCCTCAAGCATAATTTCGGCATGGCCAATCCTGAGGGCTACCGCAAGGCCGTCCGCATCATGGAAATGGCCGATCGGTTCAATGTCCCGGTGATCTCCTTTGTCGACACCGCCGGCGCCTATCCGGGCATCGGTGCGGAAGAGCGCGGCCAGGCCGAGGCCATTGCCCGTTCGACCGAGAAGGGGCTGGAGCTGGGCGTGCCCAATATCTCCATCATCATCGGCGAAGGCGGATCGGGTGGCGCCATTGCCATCGCCACGGCCAATCGCGTGCTGATGCTGGAAAACTCGATCTATTCGGTGATTTCGCCGGAAGCCGGCGCTTCGATCCTGTTCCGCGATGCGGCCAAGGCCCAGGATATGGCGACAGCCCAGAAGATCACGGCGCAGGATCTCCTCGGCTTCAAGGTCATCGACGGAATTATCGCCGAGCCGGCCGGTGGGGCCCATCGCCATGCGGCAGTCGTGATGGATGCCACACGGCAGGCCATTGCAGATTTCCTCGCCGAATTCGCCGGCAAGTCGCGCCTCGAAGTGCGCGAGCATCGGCGCGAGAAATTCCTGGCGATCGGCACCAATATCTAGCTGGTGGTCCCAATTTCCATCCCCTGCGCCCTGGACCGGGCGCAGGGGATTTTTTGTTGCCTGATGGCTGCGGGGCAAGGGACGTTTGCGCACACAAATATGCGTGAGCGCCCCTGCTTCCGGGGAAATAACGGTCGTGATAAAGGCTTCATTCACCCAGCCGGATCATGCTGCGGTAACCATTGCTCCCCTACAGGGGGCTGTTTTATCGATCGGGCCTGACCTTCGTGACCGCAAGATTGTTTCACCGCCTCGGTGCCATCATCATCCTTGCCTGGCTTGCACTGGGCCTGGCTGCCTGTTCCGGCTTCATCAAGGGTGGTGACAACCGCCACAATATTCCCATGCCGGCCTCCATGGTCTCGGCGCTCAAGGCGATGGGCTCATCGCCGGGCGAGGGCATGGTGGTCCGCATCTACAAGAAGGAAGAGGTCCTCGAGGTCTGGAAGCGCACCAATTCGGGCCAGTACAAACTCTTCAAAACCTATGAGATCTGCTCCTATTCCGGCGATCTCGGGCCTAAATTCAAGGAAGGCGACCGGCAGAGCCCGGAAGGCTTCTATACGATCTCGCCCGGGCTGATGAACCCGAAATCGGCCTATTACCTGGCCTTCAATACCGGCTTTCCCAACAAGTTCGACCGTGCCCATGGGCGCACCGGGTCCAATCTGATGGTGCATGGCGATTGTAAATCGGTGGGCTGCTACGCCATGACCGATGCCGGAATTGCCGAAATCTATGCCCTGGCGCGCGAAACGTTCAAGGGCGGCAATCCCAGCTTCCAGCTGCAGATCTTTCCGTTCCGCATGACCGCCACCAACATGGCCCAACATGCCGACAGCCAGCATCTCGAATTCTGGAAGAACATCAAGCAGGGCCACGATCTGTTCGAGGTGAACAAGACCCCGCCGGCCTGGGACGTTTGCGACAAGCGCTATATCTTCAACGCCGTCGCCAACGGCCCGCTGAACCCGCTGGGGCCATGCCCGACCACGACCCCCGATGCGGGGTTGATGGCAAAGCAGCAGGCCGATGACGCGACGCTGGCCAATGCACTGGCAGCGCGGGACCGGCAGGCGGCCGAAGAGGCAGCGATCAAGGCGCGCGGCGAGGCGGTGAACGGATTCTTCTCGGGCATCGGGAACATGTTCGGCAGCAGCGACGCCAATGTGGCCCCGGTCATGTCGGGCAAGTCCGCGCCTCAGCCGCAATCGCCCTTGCCGCGGTCCTAGTTCGGCCCCAGTTTGATGGGACTTGCCGAAGGCGCGTCGTCTTGGCTCGCCAAATGCGCCAATGGAGGACAAAAGTGGAGCCCAAGCCCGCCGAACCCGGTCCCGGCGCTGAACAGCTGCCCGGTGTGACCCCGGAGATGCGTCTTGGCCCTGCCGAGGAATCCCGCGCGCCACGCCGGGGTGACAAGGCCAAGGGTGGGCGACGCCGGCGCATGCGGGCGTCGACGCTGCTAAGCATGGTGTCTGCCCTTGTCGGTGTCGCTGCGCTTGCGGCATCGGGCTGGGTGTATAGCCAGACCCATCGCGAGGTGCTGCGGCTCGCCACGGACGTTGCCCAGCTTCGCATCAGCCTGGATC
This sequence comes from Devosia sp. FJ2-5-3, assembly GCF_029201545.1. NCBI lineage: Bacteria > Pseudomonadati > Pseudomonadota > Alphaproteobacteria > Hyphomicrobiales > Devosiaceae > Devosia > Devosia sp. FJ2-5-3. The sequence goes on from NZ_CP104007.1 coordinate 547,588, forward strand.
TCTATGCACAGCGGAGCGGGGCCGCGCCCACCGCTGCATCGGGCGGGCCGACCAGCGCCGAGCTGTCGGACCTTTCCAACAGGCTATCCATCATCGAACAGAATATGCGGGGCGGGGCGGTCGCGCCGTCCGTGCCGGGCCTGCCTGCCATTACCGGCGGCGCCGAGACCAGTGAAGGCGATGGCGATTGCCTGCCGCCGGGCATGCGCATCCTCGTGGCTTCTGGCGATAGCTACGACATCTGCGGCACGACCGGCTCGATCACCGTCAGCGCCGTGGACAATGGTTATCTGACGCTGTCGGACGGCAATATCATCGCCTCTGGCGGCACCTTGCCGCTGGCGGGGACCAATTGCATGCTGGGGGTCACCTCCGGCGGTGATGAAGGCCTGACCGGATTTGCCGAAATCCGCGTCAGTTGCTAGCGACCAGAGCATTCCACCGCGTCATTGACGCGATGGAATCATTGAAACGCTAGGCCGCCCTGGGGGCCGTCCAGCGCAGCAGCACGTCACGGAGGCCCCGATAGGGGGCCAGCATGGCAATGGTCAGCGCCAGCTTGACCAGGAAGTCACCCAGCGCCAGGGACTGCCACAACTCGACCTCAGGACCGATGCCGAGCAGAGGAGCCGGGAAGGCCAGGGACGAATCCGCCATGCCGAAGAAGCCGTCGATGCCGGCAAAGGCCGGCGCCATGGCGAGGCTGAAGAAGATGAGAGTATCGAGGGCCGAGCTGAACAGCGACGAGACCAGCGGGGGCTTCCACCATGCGGCATTGCGCAGGCGGTGGAAGATGGAAATGTCGAGCAATTGCGCGACCAGGAAGGCCGAGCCCGAGGCGATAGCGATGCGCGGCGTGGCCAGCCAGATCGAGAGCACGACCGCCACGGCGAAACCGGCGACGACGACGAGCCGCGCCTTGGCCGGGCCAAAAGTGCGATTGGAAAGATCGGTGACGAGGAAGGCGACCGGGTAGGTGAAGGCGCCCCAGGTGAGGATGTCACCAAGATTGACCGGGCCGATTTCGGTCATCACCGGGAACTGGACGAGCACATTGGAGGCGGCGACAATGGCCACCATGGCGGCCACGGCCACCAGGAAACGAGACAGCATCAGAATGCACCTCTAGTTGCCGCTGGCCGGCATAAGACCGGTGCGACGTTTGATGAAGCTTACAAAAAAAGAAAAGCCGCGTGGGGCAGGTGCTCCACGCGGCTCGAATTCTAGTCGAAAGACGCTTAGCTGGCGAGAGCTGCGCGGATTTCCTTCTTGATGCCGAGAGCCAGGGGGCTCAGATCGGCGTCAGCCTGCTTGATCAGGAAGGCATCGAGACCGCCGCGGTGCTCGACCGAACGCAGAGCAGCTGCGGAGATGCGCAGCTTGATCGAACGGCCGAGAGCGTCCGAGATCAGCGAAACGTTGACGAGGTTCGGGAGGAACCGACGACGGGTGCGGTTAAGAGCATGGGAGACATTGTTGCCGACCATGACGCCCTTGCCGGTGAGTTCGCAGCGACGTGCCATTGTGAGATATCCTGTTTGTGTAAAGGTCCTGCGTGGCGGGAAATCCGCAACGGGCCTCGGTTGTGTTGAGATCTGCGGGCTTCCTAGAGAAAATGGGCCGCGCAGTCAACCCAAGAGGCCGCTCAAACGCCCGCGAGCGCCTTGCATGGGACATAAGAGGTCGGCACTTTGATCCATATTTGCTGATTCGCCGGTGCCTTCCCTGGCCGCCGCCCCTACGACGTGAGATGCCAATTTTGATCCGCACCAGCCTTGTCGCCGCCGCCCTCCTTGCCAGCATGGCGCCGAGCATGGCCGCGCCGGTCGAAGCCCGCGCCAGCTATGTGCTGACGCTGGGCGGCATAAATGTCGCCACGCTCGATGTCGATCTCAGCGATGATGGGCGCCGCTATGAGCTCGATCTGTCGGCCAAGGTCGCCGGGCTCGGAAATCTGGTTTCGAGCGGCACGGCCAAGGTGGTCGCACGGGGCGCGTCCAATGGGCAAAGTCTCGTTTCGAACGAGTTCGATCTCGAAACGCGCGCCAATGGCGAGGTTTTCACTGTCGACGTTACCTATGCAGGCCAGAATGTCAGCGCCTTCAAGGTCGAGCCGCCGGTCTTTGAAAGCTATGACCGGGTGCCGCTCGAGCGCGGCCATCTCAGCGGGGTCGGCGATTTCCTCTCCGCCTTCGTGGTCAAGGGCAAGGCGCTCGACAAGAGTCTCTGTGACCGGCGGCTGAAGATCTTCACCGGGGTGGAGCGCTTCAATATCGCCATGAGCTTTGCGCGCAATGACGAGGCGACCTCGCCGCGCACCGGCTATCAGGGCCCGGTCGTCTCCTGCAGCCTCGATTACCAGCCGATCTCGGGGCACTATACATCCTCGGAGATCACCAATTATCTGGCTGAGAACAGCCGCATCCTGCTCTGGTACGCGCCGCTGGGTGACACCGGCTACTACATTCCCTATCGCGTGCTGCTGGGGACGTCGATGGGCGATCTGTCCATGGTTCTGGTGGGCACCAAGCTCTAGGCGCACAGCGCTTTATTGCCGTCCTTTATGCGGGCCCGGACATCATCCGGGCCCTTTTTCATGGCCTAACAGGCCGTAAGGCGCGTCCAATGCGTGCCTTACGGCGTGTCCCGAAGCGGCACGGTCAAGCGCTACTTTGTCAATTTTGCATGTGCCGCGTCAGGCGCAGGCGGGGTCGAGAAATTAATGCGGTGGGCCGGCAGAATTTTCAGTCGCTAATGTCTTGGCAGGAAAAGGCGCATTCAAGCCCATCTTAACCACCTGGCAATCTTGCTGAACGGATTTTTGAGCGTTTTGCCGCGCGCGCTCGGGCACTTGTGGTGAGCAGTTCGAGCGGCACCACATCTGGTAGAGAACAAAGCCGGATTTCTGATTTCGTCCTGATTCCAACGCTGTTCGTTCCGGGTTTGATCTCGGTGTTAACGACATGTGCTGGTGGCGGGAAAACTGTGTCGTTTCAGGATTTTGCGCGAAATTCGCGGCCTTGCGGGATCGGACTGTGCCAAAATGGAGCGTCAACAGATAAAGTGTGAAAATCGGGTGCGTCCGCCCCAGCGGCGCTGGGCCTCTATCGGTTAATTCCGCATAATTTCGTGGCATGTCCGATATTTACATGACGTCAGGAAATCGGCCCGCCAGCGCCAAATTAACCGGATCGAAAGAGGTGTGAACGCTCGGCGCCCCTTTTCAGACGGCCTTGGCGGCATCGCGGGCTGGGTTAGTGGCTGCGTGCAGAAGCGGCCACAAGACCTAGCCGTGAACAAAGCGTGATTTCAACATCTGCGCTGATTCTGCCCCTGTTCGTTTCGCTTCTGTTCCAAAGCTTAAGGCGCGATCCCGACCTGTTCGAAAAGCGCTCATTTGTGGGACAAGCGCAAACGCCCCTCGCATCGTCGCTGCCGAGCCCCTACATTGGCGCCAATGACCATCGCACCCTCCCAAACGGTCAAGGCCATTCTGGGCCCGACCAATACCGGCAAGACCTATTTCGCCATCGAGCGCATGCTGTCCTATCCCACCGGGATGATCGGCCTGCCGCTGCGGCTGCTTGCGCGCGAAGTGTATGCGCGTGTCGTCGAGCGGGTGGGCGAGGGCGCGGTGGCACTCGTTACCGGCGAAGAGCGCATCATTCCGGCCAAGCCGCGCTATTGGGTGGCGACGGTGGAAGCCATGCCCATGGACATCCATGTCGACTGCGTGGTGGTGGACGAAATCCAGACCGCCGTCGATTTCGACCGCGGCCATATCTTTACCGACCGCATCCTCAAGGCGCGCGGGTTTTACGAGACCCTGCTGCTCGGCTCCTGGACCATGGCCGGGGTCGTCCGCAAACTGCTGCCGCACGCCCAGATCATCGAGCGGCCACGTTTTTCGCAGCTGACTTATGCCGGCTCGAAGAAAATTTCGCGCCAGCCGGCGCGCAGCGCCATCGTCGCCTTCTCGTCCCGCCAGGTCTACGCCATTGCCGAGTTGATCCGGCGCGAGCGGGGCGGGGCCGCCGTGGTCATGGGCGCGCTGTCGCCACGCACCCGCAACGCCCAGGTGGAGCTCTACCAGAATGGCGATGTCGATTTTCTCGTTGCGACCGACGCGATCGGCATGGGGCTCAATCTCGACATCCACCACGTCGCCTTTGCCGACGACACCAAATTCGACGGTCGCCAATCCCGGCCCCTGACCCCCTCCGAACTCGGTCAGATTGCCGGTCGTGCCGGCCGACACAAGCGCAATGGCACGTTCGGGGTGACCGGCGGCACTGAAGGATTCGATGAAGAACTGGTCGTCCAGCTCGAAACCCACGACTTCGAACCGGTAAAAGTGCTGCAATGGCGCAACAGCGTGCTGGATTTCTCATCCATCGAGCGCTTGCGCCGCAGCCTCGAGGTGGCGCCCACCGACAAGGTTCTCACGCGGGTGCCGGTTGCGACCGACCAATTGGCCCTCGAGTTCCTTTCCCGCAATGAAGCGGCCAATTATGCGCGCGGCCATGAAGCGGTCAAACTGCTCTGGGAATGTTGCCAGACCCCGGATTATCAGGGGATTTCGCCTGCAGCGCATGGCGAAATAATTACCCGCATTTTTACCGATCTGCGACGATACGGGGCTGCCAATGAAGACTGGATTGCCGAGCAGGTGCGGTTTTGCGACAATTCCGAGGGCGATATCGACACGCTCAGCAACCGGATCAAGCAGATCCGGACGTGGACCTTTGTCGCCAACCGCAAAAACTGGCTTGCAGACCCTTCACATTGGCGCGAAAAGACCCGAGACATTGAAGATCGCCTGAGTGACGCGCTGCATGAGCGCTTAACGCAGAGATTCGTCGACCGGCGCACCAGCGTGCTGCTCCGCCATCTGAAAGACAAACGTATGGTATCCCCCGAGATCAATGAGCGCGGCGAAGTCAGGCTTGAAGGCCACTTGCTCGGCACGCTCGAAGGCTTCCGTTTCACCCTCGCCCGCGCCGATGGCGAGGTCGACGTCAAGGGCATCCGAGCCGCGGCCGATCAAGCGGTCGCGCCCGAGATCAGCAACCGGGCCGATCGCCTGGCCGGTGCGCCCAACGAAGAATTCGTGCTGGCCACAGATGGACGCCTGCGCTGGCGCGGCGATATTGTGGCGGAACTGGCCGAGGGCGATACGCTTTATCGCCCGCGCATCATCATGCTGGCCGACGAGACGCTGACCGGGCCGGATCTGGAGCGTGTGCAGGATCGGTTGAGCCTGTGGCTGCGCCACCATATCAACACCACGCTCGAGCAGGTCATGTCGCTCGAAGCGCCGGCGGACATCGAAGGCAGCGCCCGTGGCATCGCCTATCGGCTCTATGAGCATCTGGGCCTTCTGCCCCGCGCCGAAGTCGCCGACGAGGTCAAGGCGCTCGACCAGGACGTGCGCGGCAAGCTGCGCAAGCTGGGCATCAAGTTCGGCGCCTACCACATCTATCTGCCACTTTCGCTGAAGCCAGCGCCGCGCGAACTGGCGCTGATCCTGTTTGCGCTCAAGAACGGCGGTATCCGCCAGCCGGGCGTCACCGACATTCCCCATATCGTTCTGTCGGGCCGCACCTCGTTCCTCGTCGATCCTGAAGTCGATACGCGGCTTTACGAGATCGCCGGCTTCAAGGTTGCCGGAAAGCGCGCCGTGCGCGTCGACATTCTCGAGCGTCTGGCCGACATCATCCGCCCGTTGATCGCAATCGACCCCAGCCGCTACCAGGGCGAATTGCCCAATGGCGCGGCCGAGGGCAATGGTTTCCGCGTGACGGTGGAAATGACCAGCCTGCTCGGCTGCTCGGGCGAAGACTTCGCCTCGATCCTGAGCTCGTTGGGCTATCGCCTGCGCCGCACACCCAAGGTGGCTGCGCCCGTCGAGGCTGTAGCAGCGACTGACGCCGCTGTGCTTGAAGATGCAGCCAGCGCTGAAGCGCCCGCTGTCGAGGCTGCGGTGGAAGACGCGCCTGTGACCGCCGAACCGGCTGCCGAAGCTGCCCCTGAGGCGGTCGCGACCGAAGAGGTGGCGCCGACGGAAGAAGTGGCTGCGCCTGCTGCCGTGGCCTCCGCAGATGCTGCGGCGGCTCAAGCCGAGCCCGAGTTCGACGAGATCTGGTTCCCCGGCGGTCGTCGCCAGAACGAACAGCGCCGCCATGAGCCGCGCCGTCGCGATGGCGCCAATGCCGATGCACCTGCGCGCGAACGTCGCAACGATCGCCAGCGCCCCAAGGGCGCGACGCGTCCGGAAGGCGCCACGCGCCCCGAAGGCAATGAGCGGCCGAAGAACGCCCGTCCTGCCAATACGCGGCCGAAGGCCGAAGAAGGCCGCGGACGTCCGGAAAAGACCGAGCGCAACGATCGTCGTCCGCCCCAGCGCGAAGAGCGCAAGGTGGCTTTCGATCCGGACAGCCCCTTCGCTGCCCTCGCCGCCCTGCGCGGCAAGAAGGACTAGGCCTTGGCCGGGACTGGCGCTGAGCCGCTCCGCAAGGAACGGCTCGACCGGTTCCTGTTCTTCTCGCGCGCCGTCAAGTCGCGCACCCTGGCGCAAAAGATCATCGAATCGGGCGCTATCCGCGTCAATTCCGAGAAAACAGACCGCTCCGACCACAAGGTCGGGGCGGGCGACGTCCTGACCATGGCGCTGCATGGGCGCATCCTCGTCTGGCGCATAATCGATTGCGGCGGCCGTCGCGGCCCGGCGCCCGAAGCGGCCATGCTTTACGAGGATATGTCGCCGCCGCCGACGCCCAAGGCCGAAATGTCGCCCTATGACGCTGCGATTGCCGAGCGCCCCATGGGCAGCGGCCGCCCCACCAAGAAGGAGCGCCGGGAGACCGACAAGCTCCGCAGCGACGATGACGACTAGCTTTGCTGGGCTTGCAGCGCGCGCGTGAGCAAGACTTTCGCCTGCGGCCCGTCGCTGCGCCAATCCGTCCCCCGTCTCAGCCTTGCAGAGGCGCTCAAAAGGGTTTAGCAACCGGACCGTTGAGACTGGCTGGCGTGTCCCTCCGGGGGTAGCCCTTCCTTTACGCGGATCGCTTCGTATGACCTATATCGTCACCGACAACTGCATCGCCTGCAAGTATACGGACTGCGTGGAAGTCTGTCCGGTGGACTGTTTCTACGAAGGCGAGAACATGTTGGTCATCCACCCCGATGAGTGCATCGATTGCGGCGTGTGCGAGCCCGAATGCCCTGCCGAGGCGATCAAGCCCGATACCGAAAGCGGGCTCGATGCGTGGCTGGAGCTCAACCGCAAATTCTCGACGGCCTGGCCCAATCTTACCGAACGCCGCGATCCCTTGCCCGAGGCCAAGGACCGCGACGGCGAATCGGGCAAGCTCGAGAAGTATTTTTCCGAGGAGCCCGGCGAGGGCGATTGATCTCGGAAATGGGTGTACGGAACCGTTGGACAAGCCAAGGGTTCTCTTGCGAAGGGCGATATACGGGCTTAAGCAGCCCGTTCCTGCTTGCGTGATTCGTACCTTTTGATTTTGCTGAATTTTTGTGCTATGGTCCCTCCATATGCAGCTCAGCCCGTCACCCAAGCCGTGCCAGATGGCACGATTTTTTTGACATAACATCCTCTGTTGCCTGGCACTTCTTCGGATGAAGCGGACCCGAAGGCCAGGAGGTTTGTGCTGCCCAAAGGCCCGTGGTTCGGGCTTGAGTAGAGTAGGAGTGGCCGGTCCTTGCCGCAAGGAATCGACCATTTTGGGGCGTCAAAAAGGAGTTCCAGCTTATGGTAGCCAAGAAGTCTCAGCAGCGGCTCGGTTTCAAAACGGGTGAATATGTCGTTTACCCGTCGCATGGCGTTGGCCTTATCGTGGCCATCGAGGAGCAGGAGGTCGCAGGCCTCGTCCTCGAACTTTTCGTCATCAGCTTCGAGCAGGACAAGCTGACCCTTCGCGTGCCGGTCGCCAAGATCAAGTCCGTGGGCATGCGCAAGCTGGCCGAAGAGGACGAGGTCAACAAAGCCCTGGAAACTGTTACCGGCCGCGCTCGTGTCAAGCGCACCATGTGGTCGCGTCGCGCCCAGGAATATGAAGCAAAGATCAATTCGGGCGATCTGATCGCCATCTCGGAAGTCGTGCGCGATCTCTATCGCTCCGATGACCAGCCCGAGCAGTCCTATTCCGAACGCCAGCTCTTCGAGCAGGCCATGGATCGCATGAGCCGTGAAATCAGCTCCGTCAACAAGCTGACGCTGACCGAGGCCGTGCAGTTGATCGAAAAGCAGCTCGCCAAGAGCCCGAAGCGCACCAAGGCAGATGCTGCGGAAGCCGAAAGCGACGAGGAAGCTGCTGCCTAAGCGTTTTTCGCAAGGCAAGCATTTCAAGGCCGGCAGCAATGCCGGCCTTTTTTATTGCGCGGCAATCCTGTGGCTGCCGCTTGCCACACACGCGCGAACAGCGGCCAGCGCGGTTTCCCGGTCGAGGCCATCGACATCGAGTGCATTGGCTTCCCATGCCTCCAGCCCGACGAATTCTGCATGCAGGGCCGCCACGATGTCGGGATCGGTCAGGCTGTCGCCGCCCCTTTTGCGGCAGCGTTGGACCGCCTCGGCGACGCCGACCCGCAGGATGATGTAGTGAAGCGGCAGGCCAAGGGCGGTGAAAGCCGGCAACCACCAGGGGCGGACGATCCCATCGAGCACCACGAAATAGCCATGTAGCGCATAGGCTGCGGCGACATCGGCGGCAATGCCCATGATCATGCGGTTCTGGTCGTCTGACTGAGGCAGCCAGGGATCGATCTTGCCGGTCTTGATGTAGCCCCAGAAATCGTCGGAATGGAGATGAACTTTCGGCACGCCGGGCAGGAAAGCCAGGCGCTCGGCGATCGTCGTCTTTCCCGATCCGGGCGAGCCGGAGAGCAACAGGATGTGACCGGCAGGCATGTCCATCAGTCTTTCTCCAGAAAATCCCTCATGCTCGTCTTGGCGCTGCCGGGGCGCAGCGGCTTCTGCTGGCTTTCGTGCGGTACCCAGCCGGCCAGCCAGACGATTTCAAGCGTGGCGCGCACGCGGCCATCGGGGTCGCTGTCGCGTTCCGCGTAGGCCCCTGCCGCTGCCGAAAGCAGGCTGCGCGTGGCAAAACGGCGAGACCGATCGGCCAGCGGGTTGGCCGCGCCCAGCGCCTTGAGCTCGGCCATCAGCGCAAAGGGATTGGCGTATCGCACCTTGTGACTTTCGACATCGGCAACGGGCAGCGCAAATCCGGCCCGCTGCAGCAGCGCGCCACCGTCGCGCACCTGTACCATCGGGGCAATACGGGCCGAAGCGCCACCCGAAAGCGTCAGGTCGGCCGACAGGAAGGCTTCGCGCAATTCGGTGAGACTCTCGCCCCCGATCAGGGCCGCCATGAACAGCCCATCGGGCTTCATGCGGGCGCGCAGTCGCGCCAGATGTCCCGGGACGTCATTGACCGCCTGCAGATGCAGCAGCGAGATTACGAGGTCGAATTCACCATCGGGCAGGGCGGGAAACTCTTCTGTCCCCGCAAAGGCCTCAACGCGCGTGAAGCGTAAGGGCGCCGATCCGGTCTCCATTGTCTCGGGCAGGCATTGCGCGTCGGGCGCGATGACCAGCGCGCTCGAAAAATTTCGCATATGGGCGCCGAGCCGGTCGGCCAGATCCTCCACCACCAGATCCCTCACGAAATTTGAGGTATCGCGGCGGCGCGCCAGATGGCGGGCGATCAGTTCGGTGTCGAAAAGACGGGGCTGGTGGGACACAAAAACATGCTCGCGAATGGGGGCTGGCCCCGGCTGCGGGGCGTGCCATTATGGGTCTTATGGCGAGGGGCGAAGGGGAAGTCAAAGACTGGACGCAGCGGCACTGGCTCGGCCCTGGTCTGCGCCGGCTGGGCGCACTTGTCCTCGACCAGCTCTATCCGCCGGTTTGCGCCGGGTGCAGGGCGCCCCTCGAGCATAGCGATGCACTCTGCGGCGCCTGCTTTGCCCAATTGCGGCCGATCACCGAGCCGCTCTGCCCGGTGCTGGGGTTGCCGTTTGACAGTGATCAGGGGGACGGCGCGCTATCAGCCGAAGCCATTGCCGATCCGCCGCCGTTCGACCGGGCGCGCGCGGCCCTCTCCTATGGCGAGATGGTGGGAACGTTGGTCAGCCAGCTCAAATATGGCGATCGGCCGGAGCTTGCCCGGCTCTGCGCGCGGCTGATGGCGGGTGCAGGGCGCGACTTGCTCGCTGCCGATACTGTCCTCGTTCCCGTGCCCTTGCACCCGCAAAGGCTGCGCTTCCGGCGCTACAATCAATCCTTCCTCCTGGCTCAAGAGCTCGCGCGCTTGACCGGCCTCCGGATCGATCCGCATCTGGTTCAGCGGCACCGCCAGACGCGTCAGCAGGTGGGGCTGTCGGGCGATGCGCGCACCCGCAATGTGCAGGGGGCCTTTGTCGCCCACCGCGATCTCCCGCGCCGGTTGGGTGGTCGCCCCATCGTGATCATCGATGACGTCTACACCACCGGGGCGACCGTCAAGGCCGTTACCAGGGCGCTCAAGCGCGGCGGGGCCGGGCGGATCGACGTCTTGAGCTTTGCCCGCGTTGTCATCGGCGCGGATCTCCCCATATAAGATCGAGACGAATTTTTCCGGAGCCCGACAATGGCCAAGGTCGAAATCTACACCACCCCCACCTGTCCCTATTGCCATGCGGCCAAGTCGCTGCTGAACGAGAAGGGCGTCGACTATACCGAGATCACCGTGCTCGACCCCGAGCTGCGCGAAGCCATGACCAAGCGTGCCAATGGCCGCCGCACCGTGCCGCAGATCTTTGTCGGCGAGACCCATGTGGGCGGCTATGACGACATGGCAGCGCTCGACCGCGAAGGCGGTCTCGATCCTCTTCTCGCCACCCAGTAGCCGAACCATGAAAATTGCCGCCATCCAGATGCAGTCCGGGCTCGATCCGGATGCCAATCTTGCAGCGCTCGAACCGCTTCTGGCCGAAGCGGCCGAGGCGGGTGCTTCCTATGCGCTGACGCCGGAAGTCACCCTGATTTTTCCGGAAAGCCGGGATCAGCTGCGCTCGGTGGCGGCACCCTTCGAAAACCATCCGCAATTGGCGCAGGTGGGCGTGCTGGCGCGGCAGCATGGCATGCATGTCCATATCGGTTCGCTGCCCATTCCCCTCGACGATGGGCGCTTCGCCAATCGCTCCGTACTGTTCGGGCCGGATGGGGCAATGGTGGCGCAATACGACAAGATCCACCTCTTCGATGCCGATATTGCCGGGCTCAACGCCTATCGCGAAAGCGCGACCTACAAGGGCGGCGAGCGCGCGGTGACGGCGCCGCTGGGCGATTTCACGCTCGGCTTTTCCATCTGCTACGACATGCGCTTCCCTCGGCTCTACAATGCGCTCGCCAATGCCGGAGCAAATCTGCTGGCTGTTCCTGCGGCCTTCACCGTACCGACGGGGCAGGCCCATTGGCATGTGCTTTTGCGCGCGCGGGCGATCGAAACCGGCTCCTATGTCATTGCCGCGGCCCAAGGTGGTCAGCATGCCAATGGCAGGGCCACCTACGGGCATTCGCTCATCATTGACCCCTGGGGCAAGATCGTCGCCGAACTCGACCACGACCGGCCTGGCGTCCTCCTGGCCGATATCGATCCGGCCATGGTGGCCGAAGCCCGCCATCGTGTGCCGGCTTTGGCCAATGCACGGGATTTTGCTGCGCCCGAGCCATTGCGGGGCTAGGCGTCGACGCTATATGACACTGAGAGGGCGCGCCTGTCGGCGCTGCCACAGACCACGACAGAAAAAGTGATCCAGTATTCTCTACAATGTGCGAAGGGGCATAGCTTCGACGCCTGGTTCAAGAACGCGGCCGCTTTTGACGAGCAGAAGGCGCGTGGCATTGTCAGCTGTGCCATCTGCGGCGACCCGGAGGTCGAAAAGGCGCCGATGGCTCCCGCCGTCGCCCGCACCGACAATGAGCGGCGCACGCTCAGCTCCAATCATCCCGATGCGGCAAAATTCCGGGATATGCTGCGCGACTATCGTCGCAAGGTGATGAATGAGGCGGACAATGTCGGCGATAAATTCGCCGAGGAAGCCCGCAAGATCCATTTCGAGGAAGTGGAGGCGCGCGGCATTTATGGCCAGGCCAGCCAGGACGAGATCGCCAGCCTCATCGAGGATGGGGTGGATTTCCTGCCTCTGCCCGATGTGGGTGAGGACAATTAAGCTCTTCGGCTCCTGACATTTTATGACGCTTGTGGCAGCCATGACCGGTCTGGTGATGGGAGGTGCCAATGTCGCTTTATGACCGCAAGGGTTTCGATGATGCCCTGGCCTGGCCGGGTGTGACCACTGAAGACCAGTGGGAGGCCCATATCGCCAAAGTCGGCGGCAAGGTGTTTTGCCTGTTGTCCGACACTGCGCCGCTCCGCCTGGTCTTCAAATGCGGCGACACCAGCTTTGACCTGCTGACAGAGCTCGAGAATGTCGCGCAGGCGCCCTATTTTGCCAAGCGCATGTGGGTCGAGGTCACCGAGGGTTCGCCCCTGACCGAAGAGGACCTCATGGCCTATATCGGCCGGTCCTATGCCTTGGTCGCAAAAGGTCTCACGCGGAAGCTGCGGTCCGAGCTGGGGATCACTGACGATGTCATGGGGATTTAGGTCGGTCCGATAGGGAGGGTGGAATCCCCGCTATCGAACCTGACCGGACAGCAATCTTGGCAGACCGCTGACTGGCTGAGCGGGTGGTAGCACCCGATGTTTGAATTGTCACGACAATTTCATGACACCGGCCGCGCTGTGGACAAAGCCGCAGGCGCTGTGGAATTCATGCAGATGCGGTTCGTAGTCCACATGCAGCCATTCCGCCCCGCGCTCCCGGGCCAGATCGGCAGCCCGTTTCACCAGTTCTGTGGCGATGCCGCGCCGGCGGAAATCGCGATCCGTGCAGGTGTCGAGGATGAAGGCATGGACGCCGCCGTCCCAGGCAATGTTGACGAAGCCGACCAGTCGTTCGGCCTCATAGGCGCAAAGATGTCCGAGGCTGCGGGAAAGAATGCCCTGGTAGGATCTCCCCAGCGGCGCATTCCAGGCGCGCCGCCAGAGTTCGTCGAGTGTCGGATCGGTCGGAAACGGATCGATCCGATAGAGAGGCACGGTGGGATCAGTCCATCATCTTGTTGATGGCGTCCACGTCCCGCACGGCGCCCTTGGAGGCCGATGTCACGAAGGCCGCATAGGCTTTGAGCGCGGTGGTCACCTTGCGCTTGCGCGGCTGGGCCGGCTTCCAGCCGAGCGCGTCCTGCTCGACGCGGCGCTTTGCCAGTTCGGCATCGGTCACCAGCACATTGACGGTGCGGTTGGGGATGTCGATCTCGATCATGTCGCCTTCGCGCACGAGGCCGATCGCGCCGCCCTCTGCCGCCTCGGGTGAGGCATGGCCGATGGAGAGGCCCGATGTGCCGCCCGAGAAACGGCCGTCGGTCAGAAGCGCGCAGGCTTTGCCCAGGCCCTTCGATTTCAGATAGCTCGTGGGATAGAGCATTTCCTGCATGCCAGGGCCGCCACGCGGACCCTCATAACGGATGACGAGCACATCGCCTTCGCGGATCTCGTTGGACAAGATCGCCTTGACGGTGGAATCCTGGCTTTCAAAGACGCGGGCCGGACCGGTGAATTTGAGGATCGATTCATCGACGCCCGCTGTCTTCACGATGCAGCCATCAAGCGCGATATTGCCCTTGAGCACGGCGAGGCCGCCATCCTTGGAGAACGGATTGTCCGGCGAGCGGATGGCGCCGTTCTGGCGGTCGAGATCGAGCTCGGTCCAGCGATTGGACTGCGAGAAAGCCTGCGTCGTGCGCACACCGCCGGGGGCGGCCATATAGAAATTGCGCACGCTTTCGGAATTGGTGCGCGAAATGTCCCATTTGTCGATGGCGTCGCCCATGGTGGCGGCGTGGACGGTCAGTTCCTGGCGATTGATCAGGCCGGCGCGGTCCAACTGGCCCAGAATGGCGAAAATGCCACCGGCGCGGTGAACGTCTTCCATGTGCACGTCGTTCTTGGCCGGCGCGACCTTGGAGAGCACGGGGACGCGACGCGACAGGGCGTCGATATCGTCCATGGTGAAATCGACGCCGCCTTCGTGGGCAGCGGCCAGGATGTGCAGCACCGTGTTGGTCGAGCCGCCCATGGCGATATCGAGCGCCATGGCGTTCTCGAAAGCCTGCTTTGTCGCGATCGAGCGCGGCAGGGTGGTTTCGTCGTCCTGCTCATAATAGCGGCGGGCCAGATCAACGATCAGGTGGCCAGCTTCCTGGAACAGGCGCTTGCGATCGGAGTGGGTGGCGAGCGTCGAGCCATTGCCCGGCAGCGACAGGCCCAGCGCTTCGGTCAGGCAGTTCATCGAATTGGCGGTGAACATGCCCGAGCAGGAGCCGCAGGTGGGGCAGGCGGCCTCTTCAACGGCCTGCACTTCCTCGTCGGTATAGTGGTCGTCGGCGGCCATGACCATGGCGTCAACGAGGTCGAGCGCCTGCAGCTTGCCCTTGAGCATGGCCTTGCCCGCTTCCATCGGGCCGCCCGAGACGAAGACCACCGGGATGTTGAGGCGCATGGCGGCGTTCAGCATGCCGGGGGTGATCTTGTCGCAATTGGAAATGCAGACCATGGCGTCGGCGCAGTGGGCATTGACCATGTATTCCACCGAGTCCGCGATGATGTCGCGGCTGGGCAGGGAATAGAGCATGCCGTCATGGCCCATGGCGATGCCGTCATCGACCGCAATGGTGTTGAATTCCTTGGCGACGCCGCCTGCAGCCTCGATCTCGCGGGCCACGAGCTGGCCGAGATCCTTCAAATGCACGTGGCCGGGCACGAACTGGGTGAACGAATTGACCACGGCAATGATCGGCTTGCCGAAGTCCTCGTTCTTCATGCCCGTCGCGCGCCAGAGCCCCCGCGCGCCGGCCATATTGCGGCCATGGGTAGTGGTACGGGAACGATAGGCGGGCATGGTTCTATCCTCGAGCAGGGAAGCCGGTCGGGGCCGGTTTTTCTATGATCTTATGTCAATAAACCCATTGGCGCGCGGGGACAACAAGAAACCGTACCGACGGGTACGGCTGCGCTGCAGATTCGGCCGGGCAGGGAATTGGGCGCTGTCCGATAAAAGCTTGGCCGAGCTTTGCAGGCTAGAGCTTGGTCTCGCTCGAAGCGGCCGGCTTGCCGGGGCCTGCGGGCTTTACCGGAGGGATCTTGGTGACCAGAAGCTGGTTGAGGCGCATCTTGTCGGCGTCCACGACCTCGAAGCGATAGCCTTCGGCGTCGACGCGATCACCCTTGCGTGCGGCGCGGCGGAGGCGGTGGACCACGAAGCCCCCAATGGTCTCGAACGAGCCTTCGAAACCGATCTGGTGCAGCCCGAGCGCTGACATGACGTCGACAATGGGGGTAACGCCGTCGACGAGCCAGGATTGATCGTCGCGCTGCATAATCTGGCGTTCCTCGAAGGGATTGGCGAGGCCGAGGACGAGCGGGGCCATGAGGTCCTTGAAGGTGACGATGCCAACGACATTGGCATACTCGCTGACGACGAGCGCCACGCCCGTGTCCTGCGCCTGGAACTCGGCCAGTACTTCCCAGACATTGAGGCTGTCGGGGACGGAGGCCATGTCGCGCCGGATCTTCTGAAGCTCAAGCTCTGTTGCGGTGTCGAATGCATCGGCCAGCACATCCTCGGCCCGGACGCTGCCGATGACATTGTCCAGCCCCCCGTCGCAGAGCGGATAGCGGGAAAACGGAAAGTAGCGGACCTTTTCGCGCTGGGTTTCGCGGGTGTCGTTGATATCTAGAAAGACGATGTCGTCGCGAACGGTCATCACCGAGGTGACAGAGCGCATTTCGAGCGCCAGCACATTGTTGATCAACTGGTGCTCGCGCTTCATCAGCGCGCCCGAGGCCTCGCCGCCGGCCAGGATCATGCGGAAATCTTCGGTCGTGATCTCGTCGCTGCGGTCCGGCTCGATGCGCAAAAGCGAGATGATCCAGTCCGAGATGGCACTGAACAGCAGCACGATGGGGCGCAGGATGCGGATCTGCATCTCGACGAAGCCGACAACCATCAGGGCCGTGCGCTCGGGGATCATCATGGCCACACGGCGGGGGACGAGATCGCCGAACATGACGAAGACCGAGGTGATGATGATGAAAGCGATGATGTCGGCGGTCAGAGTGGCGAGGTCGAGGGGTAGGAAGGTCGCAAGGCTGGAGGCGAGAATGGGGCCCAGTGCGCCAGATCCGACGATGCCGGCAAGGATGGCGACGGCATTGGTGCTGATCTGCAATGCGGTGATGACATTGCCGGATCTGGCCCGCAGATTGATGAAACGAAGGGCGCGCTTGTTGCCCGCCTCGGCCAGGGTGCGGATGCGCAATTCGCGGGCGGCGGCGAAGGCGATCTCCGAAAGAGCGATGAAGATACTCATCGCAATGAGCACAAGAATAAAAAACAGGCCCAGTAGGATGCTCATTGCGTCTCCGGCATGTGCGTTCGTTTCAGGGAGTAATCCCAGTCTGCCGGGTCAAGGGCGGAACGCACCGTCAGAGAGTGCCGCTCAATATTTCAGGCGCAGACCGAGCACCACGGCGTTGGAGCCATCGATTTCGGCGATGGTGCCGAAGCCGCCCGAGCGGTGATGAATGCGCCCAAAAGCCTCGAATCCGGGATAGGCGACATGGGATACCGCTATTTCCGGCCCAAGGTAATAGAGGAAAGGAATATCGTGCCCGAGTTTGTCCGCGCGCTGGGTTTCCACCCCGATCGTGTCGGTGACAACCGAAAAGCCTGCGGTTATCGACGGGGTAATGCGGATGTCGCCGAACTGGAACATGTCGACGCGACCGACAAGGCCGGCCCAGAGCTCGGCCGAAGACCGGTCTCCGACGCGGACGCCCAGGCCCGCCTCGGCGCCCAGCTTGAAGCCACCGGAGTGCTCGTACATGAAATATTGGTAGCCTACCCCGGCAAAGAAATTGGACTCGTAATGGTCTTCCCAGACGAGGAAGGCGTCGGAAAAGTAACCGCTCGTAAACGGTCCACCCATGACGAAGACATTCTGCTCATTGCCGGATTCCGCTATTGCGGGCCCAGCCAGAGCAGCACTACCAAGGGCGAAAATCGATAAAAGACGCGCAAATGACATTGGCACCCTCAATTATGCGCGGGGACATTGACCGAAATCCTGATCCGGCCAGCGTTTCATTATAGTTAACAAAACGGAAAGTTGTTTCCCGTCACCGCCTTTAGTGGGCGGAACGTCTCAGGGTCCGGTGTCGTTCCTTCTTCACACGAAGAGGAGAAAATTCATGCATGCAATTCCCAATTCCATCCAAGAAGGCATGACGGTTTACGACCGGACGATGAACGCCATCGGCACCGTGGAAACGTTCCGGATCAGCGACGAGGACCCATCCATCCCGGGCGTCGAGGCGACGGGTGTCAGCCCCGTGCTGGAGGAAAACGAGACAGGGCTGACGGGGATCCTCGCTGACATCTTCTCGCCCGATGACGGACTGCCGCGGGAAATCCAGGAGAAGGCCCTGCGCGAAGGCTTCATCCGCCTTGACGCGGATGGGTTTTTTGCCCGGGATCGCTATATTTTTCCCGAGCATATCGATCGCGTCACCGCCGAAGGCGTAGTGCTGAACGTCGAAAAATCCGACCTTCTGCACGTCTGAGGCCCTTCTCGTCAGGCGCGGTCCGCTCAGGCGGGCCGTGCTGCCAGCATCATGTAGTTGATGCCCATGTCGCGACTGCGACGCCATTCATCGCCGATGGGATGATAGACGACGCCGATCTGGTCGGTCACGCGCAGGCCGTTGCGGGAGATAAGGCTGCCGATCTCGTCGGGGGTGAGGAATTTCTTCCAGTCATGGGTGCCCTTGGGCAGCCAGCCCAGCACATATTCCGCGCCGACGACCGCCAGTGCAAAGGCGCGTGCGGTGCGGTTGATGGTGGCGGTGAACATCAGCCCGCCCGGTTTTACCAGATCAGCGCAGCTCTTCATGTAGAGCGGGACGTTGTCGACATGCTCGACCACTTCCATGTTGAGCACGACGTCGAAAGTTTTCCCGGCCGCCGCGAGAGCCTCGCTGGTCGTCGCCTGATAATCGATGTCCAGCCCCGATTGCTCGGCATGAATGCGGGCGATGGCGATATTGCGTTCTGCCGCATCGATGCCCGTGACCGTCGCACCCAACCGCGTCAGGGGCTCGCACAAGAGGCCGCCGCCGCAGCCGACGTCGAGGATGGTGAGGCCCTCCAGCGGGCGGATCGAGCTGCCATCCCGACCAAAATGGCCGATCAGATGCTCGCGAATATAGGCGAGCCGCACGGGGTTGAACTTGTGCAGCGGCTTGAACTTGCCCTTAGGGTCCCACCACTCTTCGGCCATGGCCGTGAATTTTGCGACTTCGGCATCGTTGATGGTGCTCTGGGTCATCGGGGTCTCCTTTCACGGTGAGATATGCGTCGCTGGCGCGCCAGACGCAAGGCGCGGGAGTGTCGCGCGTCTTGGGAGAACAGTTGATTGCGCCGGCACTTTGTGGCATCTCCCGGCCCAACAAGTGAGCGTACCGCCGGGTTCGGCGGAAGACCGGGGAAAAAATGGCCCGCATCGTCGTCAAATTCGGTGGCACTTCGGTGGCCAATGTCGAGCGCATCCGTCAGGCTGCGCGTCATGTGAAACGCGAAGTCGAAGCCGGCAACGAAGTTGCCGTCGTGGTTTCGGCCATGTCGGGCAAGACCAATGAACTGGTCGGCTGGGTCAACGAGGCCAGCAAATTCCACGACGCGCGCGAATATGATGCCGTGGTCGCCTCCGGCGAACAGGTCACGGCCGGCCTCATGGCCATTGTCCTTTCCGAAATGGGCATCCAGTCGCGCTCCTTTGCCGGCTGGCAGGTTCCGATCCGGACGGACGACGCGCATGGCGCGGCCCGCATCGCCGAGATCGATCCGACCGAGCTCGACAAGCGCATGAAGGATGGCTGGGTTCCGGTGATCACCGGCTTCCAGGGCATTTCCCCGCATAACCGGGTCACGACGCTCGGTCGCGGCGGCTCGGACACTTCCGCCGTTGCAGTCGCGGCCGCCGTGGGCGCGGATCGCTGCGATATCTATACGGATGTGGACGGTGTTTACACCACCGACCCGCGCATCGTGCCAAAGGCTCAGCGCATGACCCGCATTTCCTTCGAGGAAATGCTGGAAATGGCTTCGCTCGGCGCCAAGGTGCTGATGATCCGTGCTGTGGAAATGGCCATGGCCCACAAGGTGCGCCTGACTGTGCGCTCCAGTTTCGATGACCCGGATGCGGCCCAGATTGGCCCCGATGGTTTGCCCGGGGTCCCGGGTACGCTCGTTTGCGATGAGGAAGAGATCATGGAAAAGCAGATCGTTTCGGGCGTGACGCTCGCCAAGGCAGAGGCCAAGATCACCCTGCGCGCCGTCAAGGACAATCCCGGCGTCGCCGCTGCCATCTTCGGCACGCTGGCTGACAAGGGTATCATCGTCGACATGATCGTGCAGAATATTTCCGACGATGGCGCGACCACCGACATCACCTTCACCGTGCCCGACAGCGAGTACGACAAGGCCGTCAAGGCGCTCGAGGACAATGGCGGTCGCTTCGAATATGCCCGGCTTTCCGGCTCGCGCGGCGGGGCAAAGGTCTCGGTCGTGGGCGTGGGCATGCGCAGTCATGCCGGCGTTGCCGCTTCGATGTTCAAGGCCCTTGCAGACAAGGGTATCAATATCCAGCTGATCACCACTTCGGAAATCAAGACCTCGGTGTTGATCGATGAAGAATATGCCGAGCTTGCGGTTCGGGCGCTCCACACCTATTACGGTTTGGATAAGAAGGACGCCTGAGCTCGATTGAGGGGAATGGGGCCGCGTCCGAACAGGGGGGCGGCCACACCAGGTCGCCGGAGTAGATGGTCACGACCATAGGCGGCCCGAGAGTTCTGCTGCGGCAATTGCGCGAAACCATGGCAGAGCCATTGGCTTCGCAGGCGCGTCTCGACAAGATTGTATCGCTCATCGCCCAGAACATGCGGGCCGATGTCTGCTCGTTCTATGTGCTGCGCGACGACGGCGCACTCGAGCTGTTCGCCACCAAGGGCCTCGAGGCCGAATCGGTGCACATGACGACGCTCCGGCTGGGCGAGGGCCTGGTCGGTCTTATCGCCTCCGAGGCGGAGCCGCTCAGCCTCGACGATGCCCCCTCCCATCCCGGCTTTGCCTACCGCCCCGAAACCGGGGAGGACAAATATAATTCATTCCTTGGCGTGCCTGTGCTGCGGGCCGGTCAGACCCTTGGCGTTCTCGTCGTCCAGAATGCCGAGCGGCGTCATTATGGCGAGGACGAAACCGAGGCGATGCTGACTACGGCCACAATCCTGGCCGAAATGATCGCCACCTCGGACTTCGACAATCTGATCAAGCCGGGGTCCGATATCGATCTCAGGCGACCCCGAATGTTCAATGGCGTCAGTTTCACCGATGGCATCGCGCTGGGCACTGTGGTGCTGCACGATCCGCGCGTCGTGGTCACCAATTTCATTGCCGAGGATACCGAGCAGGAGAAGTCCCGGCTCGACAAGGCGCTCGAGACCATGCGCGTCTCGATCGACGCCATGCTCGATCATGGCGACATGCAGCCCTCTTCGGACCATCGCGAGATTTTGGAAACCTATCGCATGTTCGCCAATGACCGGGGCTGGGTGCACCGGCTGACCGAGGCGATCGAGAACGGGCTCAGTGCCGAGGCTGCGGTGGAGCGCGTGCAGAACGACACGCGCGCGCGCATGATGCGCCAGACCGATCCCTATATTCGCGACCGCCTGCATGATCTCGATGATCTGGCCAACCGGCTGCTGCGGGTCCTGACCAATACCGGCCAGCCGGCCCAGCGCGTCCTGCCTGACAACGCCATCCTCGTCGCCCGCAATATGGGTCCGGCGGAACTGCTCGAATATGACCGCAAGAAGCTGCGCGGCGTAGTGCTGGAAGAGGGCGGGGCCACGGCGCATGTCGCCATCGTGGCGCGCTCGCTGGGCATCGTGGCCGTGGGCCAGGCCGAATCGATCGTTTCCATGTGCGAGACGGGCGATGACATCATCATCGACGGCCCCCTGGGGCAGGTGCATCTGCGGCCGACCCCCGATGTCGAGCAGACCTATGTCGACAAGGTGCGTGTTTCGGCCAAGCGCCGCGCTCATTATGCAGCGCTCAAGACCAAGCCCAGCGTGACGCGGGACGGGGTTGGCATAACGCTGCTCCACAATTCCGGGCTGGTGGCAGACCTGCCCATGCTGGACGATACCGGTGCGGAGGGCGTGGGTCTTTTCCGCACCGAATTGCAGTTCATGATCGCCTCCAAGCTGCCGCGCCTGCAGGAGCAGGTCGAGCTCTATGCCGAGGCCATCGCGCTGGCGGGCGAACGTCCGATCGTCTTCCGCCTGCTCGATATCGGTGGCGACAAGGTCGTTCCCTATCTGCGCTCCATGGCCGAGGAAAACCCGGCCATGGGATATCGCTCGATCCGGCTGGGTCTCGACCGTCCTGGTCTTCTGCGCACCCAGGTGCGGGCCCTGCTCATGGCCGCCAATGGCAAACCTCTCAAGATCCTCGTGCCCATGGTCACCGAGACCTTCGAGTTCCGCCAGACGCGCCTTGTGATCCACAAGGAAATCGAGCGCCTGCGCCGCGCCGGGCAGGTGCTGCCCACGCGCGTCGAAATCGGCGCCATGGTCGAAGTGCCATCGCTGCTGTTCGAACTGGACCAATTGCTTCCCGTGGCCGATTTCGTGTCCATCGGCTCGAACGATCTCGTCCAGTTCCTGACCGCTGCCGACCGGGCCAATCCCCGCGTCTCCAAGAACTACGATCCGATCGCCATGCCGCGCCTGCGGGCGATAAGGCTCATTGTCGATGCGGCACGCCGGCACAACAAGCCGGTCACCATGTGCGGGGAGCTCGCGGGCCGGCCGATGGAGGCGTTGGCGCTGATGGCGATCGGCATGACCAAGCTGTCCATGGGCCCGGCCTCGATCGGTCCGATCAAGGAACTGATCCTCAACCTCGATCTGGCGCCTATCCGCGCTTCGGTGGCGGCGGCGCTCAGCGATGGCGCCGATGGGGTGTCGATCCGCGAGCTGCTGACCGAATGGGTGGACAGGCAGAACCTGCCCATGGGGTGAGCGTGCGGCCTTGATGTTGCTCGTCCGGATCATTACACGCAGGACCTGACTTCCGGCGAAAGACTGATCATGCCCGCATTGCCCCAGGACAAACTCGACGCCCTCGAAACACGCTTCCAGTATATCGAGGCGGCGCTGTCGGGCGGGGCGAGCCCCGATGAGTTCGCAAAGCTCTCCAAGGAGCATTCCGATCTCACGCCCATCGTCACCGAAATCACCGCCTATAAGAAGGCGCTGCGCGATCACGCCGAGGCCGAGGCGCTGCTCAAGAGCGGCGACAGGGATCTCATCGAAATGGCCGAAGCCGAGATCGCCGAACTCGACGAAAAGCTCGAAGCCCATGTGCAGGCCATTCGCATCCTGCTGCTGCCCAAGGACGAGGCGGACGAAAAGTCCATCATTCTCGAAATTCGCGGTGGCACGGGTGGGGACGAAGCCGCGCTTTTTGCCGGTGACCTCCTGCGCATGTATGAGCGCTATGCCGCCAACCACGGCTGGAAGGTGACGCTGATGGAGGAAAGCCCGGGTGAAATGGGGGGCTATAAGGAAGTCATCGCCAATGTGTCGGGCAAGGGCGTTTATGCCCGCATGAAATATGAGAGCGGCGTGCACCGCGTGCAGCGCGTGCCGGCCACCGAAGGCTCGGGCCGCATCCACACTTCGGCGGCCACCGTCGCCGTGCTTCCGGAAGTCGAAGACATCGACATCGAGATCCGCAACGAGGATATCCGCATCGATACGATGCGCGCCTCGGGCGCCGGCGGCCAGCACGTCAACACTACCGATTCGGCGGTGCGCATCACCCATTTGCCCACCGGCATCGTGGTGACCTCGGCGCTCAAGAGCCAGCACCAGAACCGCGCCCAGGCGATGATCGTTCTGCGCGCCCGCCTCTATGAAATGCAGCGCGAGGAGCGCGACAGCGCCCGGTCCGCCGAGCGCAAGGGCCAGGTCGGCTCGGGCGACCGTTCGGAGCGCATCCGCACCTATAACTTCCCGCAGGGCCGGGTCACCGATCACCGCATCAACCTTACGCTCTACAAGCTCGACAAGGTCATGGCTGGCGAAGCGCTGGATGAGTTGATCGAAGCATTGATCACCGAAAACCAGGCCGCCCAGCTTGCCGCCATGGAGAGCGGGATCTGACGACGCCTCCCACAATCGGCGCGCTCTGGCGGCATTTTCGCGATGTGCTGTCCCGGGCAGGGTTTGACACTCCGGCGCTCGATGCAAAATTGCTGGTCGGTCACGCGCTCGGTCTCGACGCGCTGGGCCTTTTCTCGCGCGAAAACGATGCGGTCACCCCCGAGGCGCAGGCGCAGGCCGAAGCGCTCCTCGCCCGCCGTCTCACTGGCCTTTCGGTGGCACGAATCATCGGACACAGGGAATTCTACGGGCTCGAATTCGCGCTCAGTTCGGCAACACTCGAGCCGCGACCCGATACCGAACTGCTTGTCGATCTGGCGCTGCCTGCGCTCGGCAAGGGCGGGCGGCTGCTCGACATGGGTACCGGCACTGGCTGCATTCCCATCGCCATCCTCGCCAATCGCCCCGACGCCACGGCCATTGCCACCGATCTCAATCCGTCCGCGCTCGACATGGCGCGGCAAAACGCGACCAGCAATGGCGTCGCCGAACGGCTCGAATTCCGCCGGGGCGACTGGTTCGGCGCCCTCTTGCCGGCCGATGGTCGCTTTGATCTCATCGTCTCCAACCCGCCCTATATTGCGAGCCATGTCGTTGAAAACCTTAGCGTCGAGGTCCGGGAGTTCGACCCCCGCCTGGCGCTGGATGGCGGGCCGGACGGGCTTGCACCCTACCGGATCATCGCGCGCGAGGCCGGCGACTGGCTGGAGCGGGGCGGGGCGGTGATGGTCGAAATCGGCTATGACCAGGGCGAGGCCGTCAGCGCGCTGTTCGGGGATGCCGGATATGGCGAAATCCGTGTTCACAAAGACCTTGCCGGGCTTGATCGTGTGGTTTGTGCGCACCACTTGAGGGGTGCATAAGCGCATGAAACCGGCCAACTAGAGATTTGTGCTGGTCAAGGGCGGCGAAAACCGCTAATTTGAATTTGCTGTCAACGGCGCATCATGGGCGCCGCAGCGACCACACCCGATTGTTGATCTTGCGGCTAGATGCCGTGCTTGTCCTGAAGTTAGGGGCCGGGGGTTGATCAGGGCGGATCATATCCGGGGCGCTGCCAGACCGCATTGGGTCTTCATGAAACCAGTATAACCCCATTCCCGAGCGACAATTTGCAGGAATGAGGGGCCCGGCCGGACGCGTTCCGGTCCGCCCATATGTGACGCTTAACTACTAGAGTTAGACAAAGCGACCCGATGAGACCAAACAACCAGAACAAGAACCGCCAGCGCGGCCGTAATGGCGGGCGCAAGCACGTCAATCCGCTGTCGAGGAATTATGAGAGCAACGGCCCGGACGTGAAAGTCCGTGGCAACGCGGCTCACATCGCGGAAAAATATCTCCAGCTGGCGCGCGATGCCCAATCGTCCGGCGATTCGGTGATGGCGGAAAATTATCTGCAGCACGCAGAGCATTATTTCCGCATCGTCTCCTCCGCCCAGCAGGCCTTGACGGGCCAGCGCGATGGTCAGAGCCAGGAGGATGATTTCGATGACGATGTCTCGGAACTGAACTCCCGCTTTTCCTCGCCCCAGCCTGTGCAGCAGCAGACCCAGAACGAGGCGGAAGAGGATGCTCCGGCTCCAGCGCCCGCTCCGAGGCCATCCGCCCGCGAAATGGCCGAGGCCGCACCCGCTGCTGCCGAAGAAGCCGCTTCGGGTGAAGAGGCGGCTCCCGCCGAGGCTGCCGGTGATGGCGAAGCTGCGCCGCGCAAGCCGCGCGAGCGTCGCCCACGCCGCCGCCGTCCCGCCGCAGGGGAAGCCGGTGCCGATCCGGCAAGCGCGCCCCAGCCAGATGTCGGTGAACTGCCGGCATTCCTTACGGCCGGCACCACCAGCGCCGCCGAATAAGACTTTCAAAAGGCCGGGCCCAGCGCCTGGCCTTTTTGCATTTTGGCCCGTCTCTGCCCTTCAACTCTGCATGCTCCGCCCCATATATCTTCGTGTGAGACGACGCGCTGGAAAGCCGGGCGTCGGTGCTCACGCGACGCTTCCGCCGTCATGCAGGTGCCGCTTCGGGCCGCAGGACGGGCGAGATCCAGGAGAGTTGAATGAATATCGAAAAATATACCGAGCGCGCCCGCGGTTTTATCCAGAGCGCCCAGACCGGTGCCCTGGGCAAGGGGCATCAGCAGTTCTCGCCCATCCATCTGCTCAAGGTTCTACTCGATGACGAGCAGGGCATGGCCAATGGCCTGATCGAACGCGCCGGGGGCGATCCCAAGGCCGCGCGGGCCGGGGTCGAGGCTGCGCTCAACAAGATTCCAAAAGTGTCCGGAGATGCCGGCCAGCTCTATCTCAGCCGCGAATTGGCGCGGGTCTTCGACACGGCCGAAAGCGCCGCCCAGAAGGCCGGCGACAGCTTCGTCACGGTCGAGCGGCTGCTGCTGGCGCTGGTCGTCGAAAAGGATACCGATGCCGGCAAGATCCTCGCTTCCGCCGGGGTGACCCCGCAGGGGCTCAATACCGCCATCGAAACCCTGCGCAAGGGCCGCACCGCCGACACTGCATCGGCCGAAAACGCCTATGACGCACTCAAGAAATATGCCCGCGACCTGACCCAGGACGTGCGCGAGGGCAAGCTCGACCCGGTCATTGGCCGCGACGAGGAGATCCGTCGCACCATCCAGGTCCTGTCGCGCCGCACCAAGAACAATCCCGTTCTCATCGGTGAACCGGGCGTGGGCAAGACCGCGATTGCGGAGGGGCTCGCCATCCGCATCGTCAATGGCGACGTGCCGGAGAGTCTTAAGAACAAGAGCCTGCTCGCCCTCGACATGGGTGCGCTCATTGCGGGCGCGAAATATCGCGGCGAGTTCGAGGAGCGCCTCAAGGGTGTGCTTAACGAGGTGACTGCGGCCGAAGGCCAGATCATCCTCTTCATCGACGAAATGCATACGCTGGTCGGCGCCGGCAAGGCTGATGGCGCGATGGATGCGTCCAATCTCTTGAAGCCCGCTCTGGCGCGCGGCGAGCTGCATTGCGTCGGTGCGACCACGCTCGATGAATATCGCAAGCATGTCGAAAAGGACCCGGCGCTGGCCCGCCGATTCCAGCCCGTCTTCGTCTCCGAGCCGACCGTGGAGGATACGATTTCGATCCTGCGCGGCCTCAAGGAGAAGTATGAGCTGCACCACGGCATTCGCATCGCCGACTCGGCGCTGGTGAGCGCGGCTACGCTCTCCAACCGCTACATCACGGACCGGTTCCTGCCCGATAAGGCCATCGATCTGATGGACGAGGCGGCCGCGCGGCTGCGCATGGCCGTCGACAGCAAGCCCGAAGCTCTCGACGAGCTCGATCGCCGCATCATGCAGCTCAAGATCGAGCGCGAGGCCCTGCGCAAGGAGACCGACGACGGCTCCAAGACGCGGCTCGAGCGGCTCGAGCATGAACTGGCCGGCCTCGAAGAGCAGGCTCAGGCGCTGTCGGCCAAATGGCTTTCGGAAAAGGAGCGCCTGCAGGGCAGCCAGAAGCTCAAGGAAGAACTCGATGCGGCGCGCAGCCAGCTCGAAATCGCGCAGCGCCAGGGTGATCTGGCCAAGGCCGGCGAGCTCGCCTATGGCGTCATTCCCGATCTCGAAAAGCGCATCAAGGCGGCCGACGATACCAATGCTGATGGCAAAGCCGATCCGCTGATGGCGGCCGAGGTGGTCACCCCCAGCGATATCGCCGGTGTTGTCTCGCGCTGGACCGGCATCCCGGTCGACCGCATGCTCGAGGGTGAACGTGAAAAGCTCCTCCATATGGAGAGCTCGCTCGGCGCCCGCGTCATCGGCCAGTCCGAAGCCGTCGCGGCCGTGGCCAAGGCAGTGCGCCGGTCGCGCGCCGGCCTGCAGGACCCGAACCGGCCTATCGGCTCGTTCATGTTCCTCGGGCCCACCGGCGTGGGCAAGACGGAGCTGACCAAGGCCCTGGCGCAGTTCCTCTTCGACGACGAGACCGCCATGGTCCGGCTCGACATGTCCGAGTTCATGGAAAAGCACTCCGTGGCCCGTCTGATCGGCGCCCCTCCGGGCTATGTCGGTTATGACGAAGGCGGCGTGCTGACCGAAGCGGTGCGGCGCCGGCCCTACCAGGTCATCCTCTTCGACGAGATCGAGAAGGCGCATCCGGACGTGTTCAATGTTCTCCTCCAGGTGCTCGATGATGGGCGGCTGACGGATGGGCAGGGGCGCACGGTCGATTTCCGGAACAGCGTCATCATCCTCACCTCCAATATCGGGGCCGAATATCTGGTCGACCTCAAGGACGGGGAATCGGTGGAACTGGTGCGGGGCAAGGTCCTCGACATGGTCAAGGCTTCGTTCCGGCCCGAATTCCTCAACCGGCTCGACGAGATCCTGCTGTTCCACCGTCTCGGGCGGGAACACATGGGCTCGATCGTCGATATCCAGTTCGGACGCCTCGAAAGCCTGCTGCGGGATCGCGACATCAGTCTCGACCTCACGCCCAAGGCGCGCGAATGGCTCGCCAATGAGGGATATGACCCTGCCTATGGCGCCCGCCCGCTCAAGCGCGTCATCCAGCGGTCTGTCCAGGATGGGCTCGCCGACGAGATCCTGTCCGGCAGGGTCACGGACGGCAGCCGGGTCGTGGTCGATGCCGATGAGACAGGCATCGTCCTGCGGCCGAGCGACAAGAATGAGGCGAGCGCTGCCGCCTGAAGTCATAACCAGCCGATAAGGCCGGCGCCTTCGGGCGCCGGTTTTTTTGTCCCTCCATCCCTGGCCTTGTGTCCCGCTCCACCAAAATTGTGTTGCAGCGCCGGGAGGGCAGTATTAGAACAAACAAAGAACGAAATGAGGAGCGGCGGAATGGCCGATACGATCGACTATATCGAGTTTCCGTCTACCGACAGGGCGCGCAGCGGAGCCTTCTTCCGGGCCGCCTTCGGATGGGGGCTGACCAGCTATGGCCCTGACTATGACGGTATCGAGGATGCCGGGATCGATGGTGGCATCGATCAGGCAGAGGGGCGGGTGCAGACCACCATGGCCATCATCCGCACCGATGATATCGATGCGGCCCAGCGCCGGGTGGAAAGCGCCGGCGGGGTAATCACCCGCGCGCAATTCGACTTTCCGGGCGGGCGACGCTTCCACTTCCGCGAGCCGGGCGGCAATGAACTGGCTGTCTGGGTGGCGCGCGAAGACTAGACGGCGCTAGAGCAGTTCACCGCGTTGGTGACGCGATGACATCACTCCAAATGTCGCGTTGGAAACGCTCTAATTGGTGGCGGCGACAGCGACAGGGGCGGGCTCGCGCGCCATCAATTCGTTGATCTGGGTCATGGTCTGCTCGAAGGCAGCGCGGTTCTGGGGCGCCAGCACATTGTCCTTGGGCAGCTTGACGCTGAGTGCGTCGACATAATTGCCGTTGATCAGGATTTCGTAGTGCAGGTGCGGCCCGGTCGACTGGCCGGTCGATCCCACATAGCCGATGACCTGGCCCTGGCGCACCTGGCTGCCCACACCCAGTCCCTCGACGAAGCGCGAGAGGTGGCCATAGGCGGTTTCGTAGCCATTGACGTGCTGGATTTCGATCTTGTTGCCGTAGCCGGACTGCCAGCGATAATAGGTGATGATGCCGTCGCCGCCGGCATAGATCGGCGTACCGGTCGGGGCGGCCAGATCGACGCCGGTATGCAGCCGGCGCGTCTTGAAAATGGGGTGGACGCGATAGCCGAAGCGCGAGCGCATGGTTCCGCCGCCTTCCAGCGGTCGGCGATTGAGGAAGCGCTTGCCGGTCTCGCCGTCCGGGTCGAAGAAATCGACCGTTCCGTCCGGCGCGGCAAACCGATAGAGCTGGCGTCGCGTGCCGCCCAGGGAAAGCGCCACATACAGCAGATCGGACTTGGCTTCTTCAGTCGCCCCGGTGGACAGCAATTCGATCGTATCGCCCGGGCTGATGCGCTTGGTCATATCCACGTCATAGGCAAACATGGCGACGATGCGCTGGATCGTGTCGTTGTCGAGGTCGTGCTTGCGACCGGTCTCCCAGATCGAACGATAGACGGTGGGCAGATTGCCCACATTGATCTGTTCGACGTCCTCGGCGGGGAATTCCACCCAGTCGGGCTGCAGCCCCACCACATACTGGCCGCTGTCGCTCAGTGCCACGGTGGCAATATGCTGGTCGCCCTGCGCGCCTTCCGGGCGGTAGATCGACATGCGATAGGGCACGAGACTATTGGGATCATTGCTCACCGCGCCGTAGAGAATGCGCAGGCGAATGCCGGCCGGCAGGCCACCGGCGGGTATGAGATTGGCCAGGGTGTTCTCTACCTTGGTAACTTCGGCCCGGGTGAAGCCGTTTCGCACCAGCGTATCGGCAAGCGGGCCCAGTTCGCGCACGGTCATGAACCGTTCTGTGCGCCCCTGGCCCTTGTCGGCCAATTGGGTGGTCTTGGGCATGACCGTGACATTCTCGGCGATGCCGCTCAACCCGTTGGCGCCGGCCGGCTGGCTGGCAAGGCTCGACAGGCT